>DRJN01000469.1 GCA_011052165.1 Gammaproteobacteria bacterium | reverse complement strand
TTGCGATTAAAATGTCCGGAGCTTTGAGTTTCTCTGTGTGGGCGACGGAAGGAAATGCCTGTGGGCACAAAACTCGTGCCCACCCTACAAAGGCTCCTAGCACAAGCGGTCACAGGCGGCTGTCTTCAATCCGTTGTTCAATGGATTTTATGTCCGGATTTTCCGATTCGCTGGCAAAGAACATGATCTCTTCACATAAGGCTTGCCAGTGCGCTTTACCTGCCAGCATCTGTTTCCTCAGGATGGCAAATCCCTCACCCTGACACCAGGCTTCATAGGCGGCCATCAGTCCCGGATAAAGATGTTTACGCATGCTGTTCAGGTTAGCAAAATAAAAGTGAATAGAGGCTGTTTGCTGACGCTGGAGGAGGGCCGGCAGAGTAGACAGGGCATCCGCCAGATGATCCCGTATGGCACGTAGCATGATTTCCGCTTTTGAGTGAGGCAGGGTTGCCAGCAGGGTTTCCCAGGCTTCGCCCAGCTGGTCCTGCGCCATGATCTCGCCAATCTCATGGTCTAACATGGATTCCAATTCCACATCGGTAAGCCGCTCCAGTGTCCTCTCAACATTAGTGGTGCTAAAATCGTATTCCGCCAGGGTGCGACTCATCGCATTGAGCGGGCGGTTCCAGCGCCATTCCTCGATTTTCTCCCATAGCATACGGCGCAGAGATTCGCGTCGTAGATAGATCGTTCGCCCCTGTGACATGGCTGGCGGCGACCCCAGATCACGAGCAAATTCACGCCCCGAAATCAGTACGCTATAATCGCCATGTTCTACTTTTCGAACTAATTCGCCAAGAAAGAAATGGGGTTGCGCACCTCGCCCAACGCCCCCGCTGTAGACCAGATCATAGCGTTGTAAATGCCTGTTTATCTCATCACTCTCGAAAGGATCCAGCTGTTGACCATCAATCTCCAGAGATAGAAAGCGATGATCTTCCAGTTCGCGCCAAAGCGCCTCACGATCCTTCAGCCAGTCGCCGACCTCGTCATTGCCCAGTGTGGTACTGAAAGGCTGCTGCGTTTCCCAGCGGTATAATTCACGCATTTTAAGCAAATAAATGCACAGGGTGTAGTTACCTGCAAATTGCGCATCTGAAATATGACAGTTTTTCTGCACTCTGTGATCCAGAGCAGTTAATTCAGGAGTAGCTAATTCGAGATACATATATTTTTCACAGTTGCGTTAAAATAAAGAAACTCTTCATAATACCATAGCAAAATGCTAAAGTATTAGTATGCTAGCATACCAGCCGCACTCAGGCCAGTTTTGAGGTATTCGAGAATATACATTAAGATCGAGCAATACTTTATGTATAACATATACTTGTAGATAATGTATCTATAGTACTTTAACTATTTTAGATTAAGGATTAGCTGTTTTGCGAACTCAAAGCCGTTGGGGCAAAAAGAATAAGACTCACACTGTTGAAGAAATTGCCGGCGCTGTCGCCTTTATTCTATGGCGAATTGCCACCCACGGAGTACTCAGCCTGGAAAATGAGGATTTTCAGACCGACTCCCAGCAACATCGTCTGAACGTCATTACAGAGTTTCTCGCTTTTTCAATTCATATTACAGATCGTATTACCATTGAGCGATTTGATGAAAGCGAGCGTGTTCGTTTCATGACTGAACTGGCTATCAAATGCGCCAAGCATCTCGAAGATAATTTGCGGGATGTCATTGGCAAGGGAGAATACCGCCAGTCCTTTATCGATACTCTGAACCAGCGCATGGCAGACTATGCCGAATTTAATTACACCGATGAGGAAGGACCTCACTTTGGCATGAAGCGTTTTTTTGGTGAACAGGTGACCCGTGCTTTGGGCGAGAGAAACAGCAAGTGGGTAAGCTCACAGGTGATGGATATCGAGGTTCCCGAAATTCTGACTCATATCAAGCGTGCAATACCGAATTTATTTAAATAATAATAGCTTTGTTTTGATGCGAACCCTTAGAACAGAAAGCTGACACAAAAAAGCGGGCTAGAAGCCCGCTTTTTCACTAACGAACTGAAAGTTTCAGTTGCTTACTTGGCCCATTTGCCGAAGTTGTCAGTGGTCTGGCTTTGACCGTCTTCGAAACCCGCGCTGTAGGCCTCGTTTACACGCTGTTCTTCCCGTTCAGGATTGTGCACAAAGCCACCCTGCCAGCCCTGGATGTACTCGGCATCGACACCCATTTCTTCCATTTTAGATACGGCATTGTAATAAGTCTGGTTCATCAGAATCTCCTCATGTATCAGCTAAAAGTTAATCAACAATAAAAATTAAATCAGGGTCCGTTTCTGGCAGCTTCAAGCCTTGCCGTAGCGCACAGAAATCCAGTGTATCTCGCGTACGGTTTCCGCAGCCTCTGCCAGCGTCTCACCACGCCCAGGACGATGAAGACAAATTGATGCAGAATATAGCAAACAATCGTGGGCAGATCCCGCTTTTCCTTGCAATGCGTCCTTGCCAGCCTCTTTTGGCGCATCGCCATCACACACTGTTTTGTAATATCAATCTATTATCTAAATCACCCCGTTGTGCTGGATGAATTCCTCAAATAAATGAGTATACCGATCTGCCTGTCTAGCCTGTATATCTCTATAGAGGGAGATATTTAGCTTACTCTATCCCTCATCAGTAATACCTTAGTGACTTTGTAGGACAAAGGAATCAGGATATACTGTCACACCTGTGAATCAAAGCTAATATCGCCGGCCAGAGGCCGGACGGGAGAAAAACCATGTCAGACAGTAATAAAGAAGTAGAATTCAACAGCGCAATGGCGGCTTTTGAGTCCAAGCAGTTTGCCTATGCCGCCCAGATGCTTGGCCCCTTTGCCCATGACGGCAATGCCGAAGCTCAGCACCGGCTGGCCATCATGTATCAGAACGGTCTCGGTGTAGCACAGGTTGACGAGGAAGCGGTGAAATGGATGAAGGCTGCGGCTGGGCAGAACCATGCTCTGGCGCAACACGGACTGGGGTTTATGTATATGGAAGGGGAGTGCGTGGAAAAAGATCCTGCTGCCGCTGTAAAATGGTTCAAGCTGGCTGCCGAACAGGGACTAGCCGGTTCCCAAACGACTCTTGCCATGATGTACGAGCAGGGCAATGGTGTGGAAAAGAATCCGGAAGAAGCTAAAAAATGGTACGCCAAAGCCGGATTTTGATAATCAGTATCGAAAATAAATGCAGAGGTTGTACCTCATTGCGAGGAAATAAAGCATGCCAGAAGTAACGATGTATAGTACGCCAACCTGTCCATTCTGTGCCCGGGCAGAGAAACTGCTTGAGAAGAAGGGGGTGAAAATTAAAAAAATACGTGTCGACGGTGACAAAGCCAAACTCAGGGAAATGATCAAACGAACCGGGCGTAACACCGTCCCACAGATTTATATTGGCGACCAACATATTGGTGGGTTCGATGAACTTTCTGAGCTGGATATCATGGATGAACTGGATCCTCTTCTTGGTATTGACGGTTAATTTTGAAATATGATGTTGAGCGTAGATAAACAACCCCGCAGCAAGCTGGCGGGGTTTTAAATGGTAGCATGCTGATGGGTTTTCCTACTGGACTTCGCGCTTCGCTCATCATCCTACTGTTTTTCGCTGCAAGCCGCGGGGAATAACACCCAAAGAGATTTATACCTGTATTTCCGCTACCTTCCTCACAGCTTTTTTCCGGCGTCTTTTTTTCTTTGGTTTATTGAGCACCTTGTCTGCCTGTTCCAGAGCCCTGGTATAGGCCATAGCCCGTTTTGAGATGGTTTTTAAGGCGGTCATTTCAGGAGTAAGAGTCGCTTTTTGTCCTGCCACCCTGGCCGCTTCCTTTCTTATTGCGGCGATCTCATTTTCTATCAGTTTTACGTTTTTTCTGTTCGCAGCATCAGGAACCATTTTCATTTTGCCTGCGGCGGATTTTTTCTTTCTCATCAACAGGGTCCGTTTTTTGCTCAGGCGTCTGGTGGTGGTTGTGAGTTTCTTGCTTTCTTTGCTCAGAGTTAGAATTACTCTGGCGGAAGTGGTGGTCACCTCCGCCAGGTCAGCCATCGCAGCGTCCACCATTTTTACGGCTGCTGCACTAGAAACAGTTTTTTTCGCTTTCTTTTTTGCGACCATAAAAGCCACTCCTTTTTGTTGTTGAACATTGTAAAATCATATCAGCGTGACACCGCTGTTCCATTAACTATAGCAGTGCCAGCTTAAACTGACAAAGTTATACCTGCATGGCGAAAGAACGTCAACTTTTATAATAAGATCGAACTTCTGAGTGAAACCCTCATTCCCATGTTCTTGCGCAGAAATGCATACCATTAACGACAAATAAATGCGGAGAAGCGATCGATTTTCTCCAAAATACAGGTCATGAAATTTTCTTAATTACTTCGATAAAACTATTCTTGTTCTTTATATTTTTGTGGCTAAATAGCTGTTCCAAATACCAGCTCACTTCAGAAAGTATCGTTCGTCCTGAGCTTGTCGAAGGAAGCCCTTCGGTTCCACTCAGGAGAGCCTTGTCGAAGGACAAGCAGATTAAGGGCTCAGGATTTCACCAGGAACGTGGAGTATTACAAGTGCTCTTAATATTATGAACAGTTATTTTAAGTGTCATATAGCGCTCTACCCTAAACTAACCACATCAGTGCAAGCTTTGATCGAAGGAGAATCTGCCTAATTCAGACTGGGTTTTTTTACGGTCTTCATTAACTGAATTTTCTCTGGTATTACAAAGCTCTGGGTATATCAGGGTATGCTTATTTGTGACTCTCGACTATCATGAACCCCGCTTGCTTCCCTTGTGGTTGCAAGCTTTGTGAGTCGAAAAAAGAAATCCAGAGGAATGCCATGACGTCCGGTCCAAGAGAAATTGTTACTCCCTTTCGCCCCATTCCGCTGGACGTGCCCGAGGGCATGAAGCCCAATGAATTCTTTAACAGCACTGAAAACCTGGATGACCTGATACACAACAACGGTCTGTTGAGGAATCCGGAGAACCTGCTCATGTACCGCAAAGCGCTGGGGCATAGCAACGAATTTGATACTTCTATTATTTACAATACCTCGAAGTGCATCCTCAATCCTCTTGGTCGGCCGGTACGCCGTACCCAGTTGCCGGACAATGTCAAACATGTCTGGAACCGGATGAACCAGATCCTTATCGAATACATGCTGGAGAAATATCCCGATCCGGATAAAGCGTTGCTGCTGGCGGGGGAAGCCAGCCTGGATGCCACCTGGCCGCTAACCTCACCGGGCGTACCCAGTATCCGTATGTTGCATAATCACTTTATTGTGTTTGATAAAAAACAGTTATCCGAGGCCGATCTGGCTGATCCCGATAATCCCAATCTCACGGATGGTGGTCAGAACAGTTTGTTCCAGTCCTATATGCGTGATGTTTATCGTCAGTTCTTTGATGCGCTGGATTTAAATATCCTTAAGCCCATCAGAAGTGATGCCTCAACGCTTTCCCTGACCGGTTATCCACAGGGTCTGCCAAGCTGGGAAATTCAGGGCGGCGCAGAGGCTCTGAAGGATATTTGTTTTTGGCGTGAGTATGATGAG
>DRJN01000468.1 GCA_011052165.1 Gammaproteobacteria bacterium | reverse complement strand
CCGCCTTGACCTTGCGCGCACGCAGATCGCTGATATCCAGCCCGTGAGAAATAGCCGTTTGTTGAGCCCGGCGATCCGGGCGCTCTCCTGTATGGTAAGCGTGGGTGCCGGCAGAAGCGGTTTTAATATGCTGGTCCAGCGCCTGCTGGCGAACAAGGTGGCGAAACGCCCCCTCCGCCGTCGGTGAGCGGCAGATATTGCCCATGCAAACAAAAAGAACGCTGATTTTACTCATTCTGAACTGATCACCCGCCTAATTGATAGGCTGCCAAGTGTAACAAATATTGCCCTGGTAATAGAAAAAGCCACCCTTGAAATAATCAGCCTGCACCTCAAACTCTATCACTATGAACAACGCAGTCCCCACCCGATACTGGCACCGTTTGCCAGATGGTCGAATTCAGTGTGATCTGTGCCCGCGATTCTGCAAACTGCACGAAGATCAGCGGGGTCTGTGTTTTGTGCGCGAAAATCAGGACAATCAGATCATACTCACCAGTTATGGCCTGTCCAGCGGCTATTGCATTGATCCGATTGAAAAGAAACCGCTAAACCATTTTTTGCCGGGGACGCCGGTTCTCTCATTTGGTACCGCCGGTTGCAACCTGGCCTGTAAATACTGCCAGAACTGGGACATCAGCAAGTCCCGCGAAATGCAGACGCTGGCCGATCAGGCGTCTCCCGAACTGATTGCCCACGCAGCCAAAGAGCTTAACTGCCATAGTGTCGCCTATACCTATAACGACCCGGTTATTTTTCATGAATATGCCATTGACGTAGCGAAAACCTGCCGCGAAGTCGGCATCAAATCCGTAGCTGTCACCGCTGGCTATGTCTGCCCGGAACCTCGCGCCGAATTTTATCAGTACATGGACGCCGCTAATGTGGATCTTAAAGCTTTTACGGAAAAATTCTATCACGCGCTTACCGGCGGGCATCTTGAACCCGTGCTGGACACCCTGAAGTACATCAAACAGGAAACCTCGGTCTGGCTGGAGCTCACCACCCTGCTGATCCCCGGCTGGAATGATTCAGAAGACGAACTCGAAGCCATGACCCAATGGGTGGTTGAGCATCTGGGCGCGGATGTGCCCATGCATTTTTCCGCCTTCCACCCCGACTGGAAAATGCAGGATGTCCCGCCAACACCGCCGGAGACCCTGACTCGCGCCCGCGCCATTGCCCTGAAAAATGGCGTACGCTATGCTTATACCGGCAATGTCCATGACAAAAAGGGTGAAAGCACCTACTGTCACCCGTGCGGCGAAAAACTCATAGGCCGCGACTGGTACGTGTTGAGTGACTGGAATCTGGATAAAGATGGAAACTGTAAGAAATGCGGCGCCGCCTGCGCCGGTGTTTTCGAAGCGGCGCCCGGCCACTGGGGAGCCAGACGCATGCCGGTGCGGCTCGCTGACTTTAAGGTATGAAGGAATCCTGCAAACATCAGCACCAGCTATTGGCCCTTCTGGAGACCTTTGTTTAAAACCGGATTATTCGAGACCTGGCTACACGCCGCAGGAGCCTGTGTCCCAGCGGAAATAACGGGCATGAATTTTTTTGTGCAGCAACACCCCCAAATAAATACCAATAAGCGTAAAGATCGCCGCCAGCTTTCCTGATCCCAGTTGTACAAACACCAGACTGGGGCAGGCACCTGAAATAGCCCAGCCAAAACCGAATAACATGCTACCGGGGATGGTTCCAGGCTGAAAAATTTTGTGCTGTTTGGGAATTTTCTTTGCAAATGGCGCCAGTATCAGCATCGACAGAACAACGGCCCCCATAAACGAAAACAGCATGCGCAGATCAGCAAAAATGAACATCCTGTGCAGTTCGTCATAATCGGCAAAACCAATACGGGCGACCACAAAGCCCATGGCCAGCCCCAGAAATGCATAAAAAAGATATTGTTTTATCATGGATTGCCTCATCTCAATGTTGCTTGCATCATAAATGACAGCAGTATGGCGCTGACCATAAACGTCATGGTTGCCACCAGACTAGCGGGAATCAGCCGGGCGCAACCACTCAACCCGTGACCGGAGGTACAACCACCCGCCATCTGTGTGCCAAATCCAACCATAATCCCACCAAACAACAGCGCCAGCCAAACCTCCCAGTCAGCACCAAATATTTGTGAATGGATGGGACTCAGGGTTAACTCGATTTTGAAATGACCGGATATTATGGCACCAAGAAAGCCGCCGACAAACATAGACAATAGAAAAACAAAGTGCACCGTCCAGGGAGTATGCTGCTCCTCTTTTATAACGCGTCGGGTTGAAGCTTCTTCAGTATCAGGCTCATCATTTAGTTCCTTCAAGGAGGCTTCACCAAATTCAGCCAGCGTTTCCGCCAACAGGGCATCCTCCATACCACCCTTGTCTTCGGCCAGTGATTTTAGTTCGGCGCTACGTTCCCGATCCTCCTTCCAGCCCACCACCTTTGCCCAACTGCCGGACACGCCTAACAAACGGCCCAGCAGGAGAAAATTCAAAACAGTCACAGCTGCCAGGCCGATTGCTCCCAGCCACCAGGGCCAATATTCCACCTTGATCACTCCTTGCGTTTTGATGGCAGACGTAACCCGCCTGACGGTTCAGATGAACGGATTGAGCTTCCTTAAAAAACCTGTCTTCCCGGTAAACGGATTGATCTTTCTCAAAAAACCTGCCTTCTCGGAATCAGAAGTCTTCGTCTCTTTCCCAAAATCTTTATGCCTGGCCTCGTATTCCTCGGCCGTCATTGTTGACTGCGCTTTTTCAATGATTCTGGCGCAATCATCAAAGCCTGAACTCCGCGCAATATCCAGCGCGGTTTCTCCATTTGTGTTTTTCGCATAGGGATTACAGCCATGTTCCAGCATAATTTTGGCCAGATCAACATTGCCAACGGTGGCTGAAGCCATCAATGGCGTCATACCGTCACTGCTCATGACACGTTCGGATGGCAGGCCGGTTTTTAACATGGATTTCACCATCGGTACACGTTGTTT
>DRJN01000467.1 GCA_011052165.1 Gammaproteobacteria bacterium | reverse complement strand
TGATCGACGTTTTTAAGAGGAATGGAAAATGGCAATTACTGCTGCACGGGTTAAAGAACTGCGTGAACGCACAGGCGCGGGTATGATGGAATGCAAGAAGGCGCTGGTGGAAACCGATGGCGATATCGATATTGCGATTGAAAACATGCGCAAGTCCGGTATGGCCAAGGCAGACAAGAAAGCCGGCCGGGTTGCAGCTGAAGGTCTGGTATCAATCCAGATGGATGACGCCGGCAAATTTGCCGCCATCGTTGAAGTCAACTGTGAAACCGACTTTGTCACCAAGGGCGATGATTTCAAAAATTTTGTGAATGAGGTAGCCCAGTGCGTATTAAATAACAAACCCGACGATCTGGATGCCCTGCTGACCACGGTGCTGGCCGATGGCGTCAGTGTCGAGGATAGCCGTAAAAACCTGATCGCCAAAGTGGGTGAGAATATGTCAGTTCGCCGCTTCGATGTTATTGAGAGCAAAGGGCAGCTTGCTGCCTACAAACATGGCGAACGCATTGGCGTGTTGGTGAATCTTGACGGGGGCGATGAAATTCTGGGCAAAGATATCGCCATGCATATTGCCGCCAGTAATCCGGTCTGCATTTCAGAAGCGGATGTGGATCCGGCGCTGATAGAAAAAGAACGTGACATTTTCGCCGCCCAGGCGGCCGAAAGCGGCAAGCCGCCGGAAATCGTCGAGAAAATGGTGACCGGCCGGATTAAAAAATATCTCAAGGAAGTGACCCTGCTGGGTCAGCCTTTCGTCAAAGATCCGGATCAAACCATCGCCCAACTGCTCGATAAGGCCGGCGCCAGTGTTGCAGGGTTTGTTCGCTACCAGGTCGGTGAAGGTATTGAAAAGAAGAACGAAAACTTTGCCGAAGAAGTTGCCGCGCAAATGAAAGGCTAAATTAAGGGTGCCGAATTCCTGACCACTATACAGATCACGTTCGTGGTGAGTCCTTCGGCTTCGCTCAGGAGAGCCTTGTCGAAGGATGAATAGCGTTAAGACTAGTATTCATAAAAGAAGACAGAGACAAAACATGGCAAGTTTAATCCGCTACAAACGCATTCTGTTAAAACTCAGTGGCGAAGCGCTGATGGGTGAGCAGGATTTCGGCATTTCGCCGACCATCCTCACGCGCATTGCTGATGAGGTCAGGTCACTGATGGATGCCGGCGTGCAGGTTGCCATGGTTATCGGCGGGGGCAATATTTTTCGTGGCGTTAGTCTGGCGTCCAATGGTATGGATAGAACCTCGGCGGACCAGATGGGTATGCTGGCCACGGTCATCAATGCCCTTGCCCTGCAGGATGCCATGGAACAGAAAGCGCTGCGAGTGCGGGTCATGTCGGCTCTCTCCATTAACAGTGTTTGTGAAGACTACATTCGCCGCCGTGCGGTACGTCACCTGGAAAAGGGCCGGGTTGTCGTTTTTGCTGCGGGTACCGGTAATCCTTTTTTTACCACAGATTCTGCAGCTAGTTTGCGCGGCATTGAAATTAACGCCGACGTGGTTATCAAGGGCACCAAAGTAGATGGGGTTTATAACGTTGATCCGATGAAGGACGAGACGGCTGTTCGCTATGATCACCTTGGTTACGATCAGGTGATTGAAGAAAAACTGGCGGTTATGGATACCACGGCGATTGTTCTGTGCCGGGATAATAAAGTACCGATTCGCGTTTATAATATGAATGAGGAAGGCGCCTTGCTACGCATGATTCAGGGTGACAATGTAGGGACGCTGGTCGAGTAATTCGCGGCGGGGAATTCTACAGGTTTAATTCAGAGGCGATGCATGATTGACGAATTAAAAAAAGATGCTGAAACCCGGATGGGGAAAAGTGTCGAAGCGCTTAAGAATGATCTTAGCAAGATCAGAACGGGGCGCGCACATACCAGTTTGTTGGATCATATTACCCTGGACTATTATGGCTCCCAGGTTCCTCTGAGCCAGGTAGCCAATATTTCTGTTTCCGATGCACGTACTCTGGCCGTGACTCCCTGGGAAAAACAGATGGTGGCGCCGATTGAAAAAGCGATCATGACTTCCGATATGGGCCTGAATCCCATGACTGCCGGTGAAGTGATTCGTGTGCCCTTACCGCCGCTGACGGAAGAACGGCGTAAGGATATGATCAAGATTGTGCGCCATGAAGGGGAAGGTGCCAGGGTTGCTGTGAGGAATATCCGCCGTGACGTACTGGGTGACTTCAAGTCACTACAGAAAGACAAGGAAATTACCGAAGATGAAGAACGTCATGCACAGGATGATGTTCAGAAAATAACGGACCGTTATGTTGCTATCATTGACGAGCTTCTAAAAGACAAGGAAAAGGATTTGATGGAGATTTGAAGAGAGGGATTTATCGGGTGAAAAAATCTGTGTTTTGTTTTTACCATAAAAATGTTGATGGGTTTTCCTGCTGGACTTTGCGATCTGCTCTATCCATCCTGCCAGAGAGTATAAAAATTGATGGATTTCATTTCACTCTGCCCATTTTGCAAGAGGACATAAAGAGTAGGATGGGTAGAGCGGAGCGAAACCCATCGTTTATTCTGCGATCAAGTCATGCATAAGAATGATCCTGGTGCGATTGATGTAGGTAGTAAACTTCCACGCCATGTGGCTATCATTATGGATGGCAATGGTCGATGGGCCAAGGCACAAAAGAAAACCCGTATTATCGGACATCGTCGTGGTGTGGAAACCGTGCGTGAAATAGTCAAGGCTTGCCGGGAACTTGAAATCGAAGTTCTGACCTTATTTGCATTTTCCAGTGAAAACTGGCGACGGCCGGCAAAGGAAGTGGGTCTGCTGATGGATCTGTTTTTTATCGCGCTGGATCGGGAAGTTAAAAAATTGCATCGTAATAATATCAAGTTGCGAGTCATTGGCGACCATAGCGCCTTCCCTGAACGTATCCAGAAACGTATCGTCAACGCTGAAGCGCTGACGGCTGATAATGATGGTCTGCTCTTGAATGTGGCAGCTAACTACGGCGGCAAGTGGGATATCATGCAGGCGGTACAGAAACTGGCGGCTAAAGCGGTCGATGGGGAAATACAGGCTTCGGCAATTACGGATGAAATGATCGAAGCCGAACTCTCCATGAGCGGCCTGCCCGATCCGGATCTCTTTATTCGTACGGGCGGTGAACAGCGCATCAGTAATTTTCTCATCTGGCAACTGGCCTATACCGAGCTGTATTTTACCGATACCCTCTGGCCGGTCTTCGATCGCAGTGAGTTCGACAAGGCCCTGTCATCATTCGCCGGACGCCAGCGCCGTTTTGGCCACACGGGTGACCAGATAGAAAAGCTGCGTAATGCTTAAGCAGCGTTTCCTTACTGCCGCTATCCTCATCCCGCTTATAATCTGGGGGATCTTTAAATTACCTGTTGCGGGTTTTGCGGTTTTGCTGGCTTTGTTTGTCATGTTGGGCGCATGGGAATGGACCCGGATCTGTGAGATCAAAAATCCCCTTCTCCGGTTTGTCTATCTACTGCTGTTTGGCATAGGCCTGTACCTGCTCTGGAAATATAATGATCCGGGTCTGATTCTATTTGTTTTGGCTTTATCTCTGTGCTGGTGGTTATGTGCCGTAGTGTTGATACTGGCTTATTCCCGAGGCCAGGATTATTTGCGCGGCCATCAACTCATTAAGGCGCTGGTGGGTTTTGTCTTGTTGCTTCCGCCCTTTATGGCGCTCATTACTCTGCGATCGGCGCCCGCATTCGGCCCGGCCTATGTATTGCTGTTGCTGTTGCTCATCTGGTCGGCAGACAGCGCAGCCTATTTTTCCGGTCGCCAGTGGGGCAGACGAAAATTACTCCCAAAGGTGAGTCCCGGAAAAAGCTGGGAGGGGGTGGCGGGCGCCATACTGGCGGCTACCCTGTTGGCGATCGGTGGCGCATTTTATTTTGAACTACCCCTGCTGGAATTTGTCATTCTGGCTGTTGTCGTGACCGCTATTTCTATTGCAGGCGATTTGACCGAAAGCCTGTTCAAGCGGCAGGTGAATCTAAAAGATAGTGGCGTTTTACTGCCGGGGCATGGTGGCGTACTGGATCGAATCGACAGTCTCACTTCTGCGGCGCCTTTTTTTCTTGGCGGGCTGTTGTTAATTTTGGGAAAGGTATGACAGGCGTCACTATTCTGGGTTCTACCGGTTCCATTGGCGTCAGTACGCTGGACGTACTCGCGCAGCAGAAAGAACGTTTTCAGGTTATCGCATTGACGGCGAATACCCAGGTCGAGCGGTTATTTCAGCAGTGTCAGGCCGTGCAGCCGGAATTTGCCGTGATGGTGGATGAGGATGCGGCCGAGCGGTTGGAGCAAAAAATAAAACAGGCGGGTCTGGCAACCCGGGTTCGGCAGGGACTGGCGGGATTGATCGAGGTCGCCAGTCTGGCGCGGGTGGATTATGTTATGGCGGCTATCGTCGGCGGGGCGGGATTGTTGCCCACCCTGGCAGCCGCAGAAGCAGGTAAGCGGGTATTGCTGGCTAACAAGGAAGTGCTGGTGATGTCCGGGCGTCTTTTCATGGATGTGGTACATAAAAGCGGGGCCGAGCTGCTGCCCATCGACAGCGAACACAACGCTATTTTTCAAAGCATGCCGGAAAACTATCGTGAGGGTCTGGCGGCGACAGGCGTGCGGAAAATTCTGCTTACGGGTTCAGGCGGGCCGTTTAGAAAAACGCCGCTTGATGAACTGGACAGGGTGACGCCGGATCAGGCCTGCGCGCATCCTAACTGGAGTATGGGGCGCAAGATTTCGGTGGATTCAGCGACCATGATGAACAAGGGTCTGGAACTGATTGAGGCTTGCTGGCTGTTTGATACCTCGCCGGATAATGTTGAAATTGTAGTGCACCCACAAAGTATTATTCATTCCATGGTGGAATATGTTGATGGCTCGGTGCTGGCGCAAATGGGCATGCCTGATATGCGTACTCCGATCGCCCATGCTTTGGCCTGGCCACAGCGCATGGAATCAGGCGTTGAGCGCCTGGATCTTTTTTCCGGTGTAAAGCTGGAGTTTCAGAAACCGGACTATGACCGGTTTCCCTGTTTGCGGCTTGCCCAGGAGGCCATTCGCACAGGGGGCACGATGCCCGCGATATTGAATGCAGCCAATGAAGTGGCCGTACAGGCCTTTCTGGAACAGCGGCTTGCGTTCACGGCTATTGCCACGCTGGTTGAGAAGGTTATGCAAACGGTAAGCGCACAGGAAGCCAGATCGTTGCAGGTGGTTCTTGAAGATGATGCCCGGGCGCGGGATGCGGCTGGCAGACTATTACTGGCAGGATAAGAAAACAGGTTAGCGATGTTTGATATTTTATATAATTTAGGCGCATTTCTGATCGCCATCAGCCTGCTGGTGGCCGTTCATGAGTTTGGTCATTTCTGGGTGGCGCGCCGACTCGGGGTAAAAATCCTGCGCTTCTCTATCGGTTTTGGTAAACCATTGTGGAAAAAAACCTTCGGTAAAGATCAGACTGAGTTTACGATTGCCAGCTTGCCATTGGGCGGTTATGTGAAAATGCTGGACGGTCATGAAGGTGATGTGCCCGAGGCGGAGGCGCACCGAGCCTTTGATCACCAGTCTCTGCGCACTCGCTTCGCCATTGTTTTCGCCGGCCCGGCCTTCAATTTTATTTTTGCTATTTTCGCCTACTGGATGATGTTTATCATTGGTATTCAGGGCTTTTCACCGATTATTGGTAAAGTGAAAGAGGGCACACCGGCTGCACAGGCGGGATTGGCGTCCGGACAGAAAATTCTGACCATTGATGGCAAACAAACTCCGATCTGGGATGTGGCGCTGGAAACCCTGTTACCGGCCATGGTGGATCGGGATAGTGTAAAAATGACCCTGGAGAACAAAGAGGGTCAGATCTTTAGCACTGAACTGAATCTGTCGAATAGCGAGCAGGAGCTGGAGCCGGGCAAGTTGTTCGAGATTCTCGGTTTTAGCCCCTGGCATGAACCATTAAAATCGATAGTAGGCCGGGTGATAAAAGATTCGGCAGCAGCAAAAGCAGGGTTGCAGAAAAGAGATCACATCCTTCGCATTGGTGATAAAGCTGTTAATAGCTGGATGGAACTGGTCAAAATTGTCAGTGCGCGGCCGGATCAGGATCTGCTATTGCGGATTGAACGCGATGGTGATGAGATGGACATTCCTGTTCATACCATGTCAGCAAAGTATAATGGCAAGACGATTGGCAGGTTGGGTATCGGACCTTATGTGAGTGATGCAAACAGAGTCCTGTATCATTATGGTGTATTGGC
The DNA here is from genome assembly GCA_011052165.1 of Gammaproteobacteria bacterium. Taxonomy (GTDB): domain Bacteria; phylum Pseudomonadota; class Gammaproteobacteria; order UBA6429; family Thiohalophilaceae; genus JAADGZ01. The sequence continues at coordinate 3,985 of DRJN01000467.1, read as the reverse complement.
TGCTGCGGCGCATGCCTGGGACAAGTCCTGGAGCGATGCCTGGCTAACGCTGAAAATGCTGGGCAAGATTGTTAGCGGTAAGATCTCGGTAAAAAATCTGAGTGGTCCCCTGAATATTGCGATATATGCAGGCCAGTCTGCCAGCGCCGGTCTGGCCCGGTTTCTTGGTTTTCTCGCCATTGTCAGCATTAGCCTGAGTATTTTAAACCTGTTGCCGGTGCCGGTGCTGGACGGTGGGCACCTGATGTTCTATCTGGTTGAAGCCATCAAGGGGAGTCCGGTTTCCGAAAAAACAGAAATTATTGGTCAACAAATCGGTGTTGCGGCGCTGGTATTGTTAATGAGTCTGGCCATGTACAATGATATTGTGCGCCTGCTCAATTAAGAACTGGAAGTTAAGTGTTTAATGAAAAAAAAGCTTGCCTTGACGTTAATAAGTTGTTTTGTGGGGAAGCTTGCCTTTGCCTACAATCCCTTTGTCATTAAAGATATTCGACTTGAAGGGTTGCAGCGAATCACCGTGGGAACGGTGTTTAACTATCTGCCGATCAAGATTGGCGACACGTTGAATGAGAAACTGGGCATCCAGGCCATTCGCCGACTTTACAAAAGCGGCTATTTCAAGGATGTCCGGCTTGAACGTGACGGCAATGTCCTTGTGGTCTTCGTCGCAGAACGCGCAGCGATTGCGAACATCAAGTTTGAAGGTAACTCGGATATTAGCACGGATCAGCTTAAAACCTCATTGAAGCAGCTGGGTCTGGCCAGGGGCCGGGTGCTGGATCGGTCACTGCTGGACAAAATCGAGCAGGAACTTAAACGCCAATATTATAGTCTTGGTAAATACGGGGTCAAGGTTACCGCAAAAACGGAACAGCTCGAACGCAACCGGGTGGATGTGACGATTAAAATTGCCGAAGGTGAACCGGCCGAGATTGCAGCGATCACCATTACCGGTAATAAGCATTTCAGCAGTCAAACCTTACTCAAGCACATGAAGCTGGGGGAAGACTCGCTATTCGGTGGGCGCAACAAATATTCCAAACAATTGCTGGGTGCGGATCTGGAAACCATTAAATCGTGGTATCTGGATCGCGGCTATATTAATTTCAAAATTGATTCTACCCAGGTTTCGCTTACACCGGATAAAGATGAAGTCTATATCACCATCAACCTGAGTGAAGGTAACGAGTTCAAGATACGCAGTGTCAAACTTGCCGGTGATCTGATTGTTCCTGAAAAGGAACTGTGGCCACTGGTCAGTTTGAAGGACGATGATATTTTTTCCCGCCGGAAAAGCCTCGATACCAGTGAACGTATTTCCAATCGTCTGGCGGAAAAAGGTTATGCGTTTGCGAATGTTAATATTGTGCCGGATGTGGACAAGGATACGCGCACGGTTGGGTTGACCATTTTTATCGATCCGGGGCGGCGGGTATATGTGCGCAGGGTCAACATTAGGGGGAACAGCAAGTCGAAGGATGAAGTGATCCGACGCGAAGTTCGACAGATGGAAGGGGACTGGATGTCAACCAAACTGGTTTCGACTTCACGCACGCGCCTTAACCGGCTGGGTTTCTTCGACAAGGTGAATGTTGAAACGCCTTCAGTGCCGGGTACGACGGATCAGGTCGATGTCAACTTTAGCGTGTCCGAGCGGCCGACGGGCAACCTAACCGCTGGCCTGGGTTATTCCGACAGCCAGGGCGCCATGATTAATATGGCCATTACCCAGCAGAACTTTGTCGGTACCGGCAAGCAGGTTGGAATCTCGATCGACAGGAGTACCGTCAGTTCTAATATCAGCCTGAATTATACCGATCCTTACTATACCCCGGATGGTATCAGCCGGGGTTTCAGGGTTTATTATCGCAAACTGGACACCTCCAGAATCTATGTCACCAACTATCTAACAGAAAGCCACGGATTATCAGTCAGTTATGGCCTGCCGCTGAATGAAACCGATCGTTCGCTGTTCACCGTGGGTTATGATAGTACCGGCTTATTTTCGAATTCGACCTATACCGCACAGGATATACTTGATTTTATTAATAAAAATGGTAATGTCTATACCACTTACAATGCCGGTGTATCCTGGTTGCGTGACCGAAGGAATCGTCGGATATTGCCAACAGCCGGCGCCTATACCCGGGCGGGGGCGGATGTGACGCTACCCGGCAGTGATCTGCAATATTACAAACTGAACTTGCGGCATGTGCAGTATATTGCCCTGGGCAAGAAGGTCACGCTGATGCTCAAGGGTGTGGTGGGGTATGCTAAAGGTTATGGCAATACCAGTTCTCTGCCGCCGTTCCAACGTTACTATGCCGGTGGCAGCAACTCGGTGCGCGGTTATCAAAGTAACTCACTGGGACCGCTGGATCCCCGGACCAATTATACTGTCGGTGGCGACAAGAAATTTGTCGGCAATATTGAACTGATTTTGCCGAACCCGTTTACCGAGAAGTCGGCCTCAACCCGGATCAGCGTCTTCTTCGATATCGGTAATGTGTTTGCGGCCCAGGATAAAGTAGAATTCAAGGGACTCCGGCAGTCAGTCGGTGTGGCGTTTTTATGGCTGGCACCCGTGGGCGCCATGCGCTTCAGTTATGCGGTTCCATTGAATAATCAGCCGAGTGATCGGCTTCAGACTTTCCAGTTCACCATGGGATCACCGTTTTAAACGCTATTTTCAAATGGATGCACGGGTATGAAAACACAAGAGAGTCCTATTAATGTTGAACAGACGATCATTTAGCAGAAGACTATTATTATTAACGTTCACTTTTTTTCTGTCGCTTAATGCGTCTGCACAGGAAATTAAAATTGGTTTTGTTAACAGCGCACGGGTTTTGAAGGAAGCACCGCAGGCTGAACGGGCGCGCATAAAACTGCAATCTGAATTTGCACCACGCGATAAAAAAATTGTGCTCATGCAAAAGACATTAAAAAAACTGGAAGACAAAATGAATCGTGACTCTGCCGTCATGAGTGAAATAGTGAGAAGAAAAAGGGAGCGTAAACTCCTTACTATGAAACGGGATCTCAAGCGAGCCAGGGAAGAGTTCAATGAGGATCTGAATCTGCGTCGAAATGAAGAATTGAATGACCTTCAGCAGAAAGTGTATGAAGCGATTGTGTCGTTGGCAAAAGAAGAAAAGTATGATGTTATTCTTGGTGACAGCGTGATGTTTGCCAGTAAACGCGTAGACATCACCGACAAGGTCATTAAACGCCTGAGCGAGAAACGCCTAAGCAAGTAGGCCTGATAATTTTCAGGTATTAATTGTTGCATAAGTATTTGCACTATAGCCCCCTCTCCCTCTGGGAGCGGGTGGGGGTGAGGGGATAAAATACATGCGAATACTTATGCAACGATTAATAATACTGATTAATACCGCTCGCCCTGAGCTGGTCGAAGGGTTCGCCCTGAATTCCTGAGCCTTGTCGAACAAGGTTCATCACGAATGCTTCGACCAGCTCCATGAGGTGGGCACGTTTTTTGTGCGCTACAGGTATTTCCTTCGGTCGCCCACGCGAAATATTTTTGCAAATAAAAACAGCTGCGGAGAGAGCGTCTGTGAACTCAATGGATATTAATGAAATACTGAAGTACCTGCCTCATCGTTACCCCTTTCTGTTAATCGATCGGGTTCTGGATTACAAAGCCGGTGAGTATCTTCTGGCGCTCAAGAATGTTTCTTATAACGAACCGCATTTCAACGGCCACTTTCCCCAGCGTCCGGTAATGCCGGGTGTTCTCATTACCGAGTGTATGGCTCAGGCGACGGCCATCCTTGCGGCTGTCAGCACAGGACGGGCAAACGACGGCAACAGCCTTTTTTATCTTGCCGGCATTGATCGCGCTCGTTTCAAACGCCAGATCGAGCCGGGCGATCAGTTACAGTTGCGGATTGATTTTATCAAGGAACGACGCGGGATCTGGAAATTTGCAACCCAGGCAACGGTGGAAGGTCAGCTTGCC
>DRJN01000466.1 GCA_011052165.1 Gammaproteobacteria bacterium | reverse complement strand
TTCCTTGCAACCTTTTACGGCATCATTGCCACGTCGCCTACAAAGTTTATGCAACGCCTTAAACGAACCAAAGCATTTGCGAAATGCAAGAGGTTGATTAAGAACGCCATGGGCTACGGGTTCGCCTTAACACTGATGTCCATACCACTGTTAATCCTTGTCCCACTACCAACAGAAAGGCTGACCGGCAACAACATTGCATTTTCGGCTTACGCTGCATTCACCGTTTGGACGCTTGCAGCCTTTTACCGTGCCGCATCAAGTTTCTTTGTGATGGTAGAAGAGCCAGAGGAACAGCTTCCGCTTGGTGGTTGAAAAGAAATGACCCCTCCAGACGTAATTTCAATTTCCCCAGCATTGATTGGCCTTGTGGGCGTTCTGGTTGGTGCAATAGCCTCTCTGGCAGGCACTTATTTTCTTGATCGAAGGCATGAGGTTCGTGATCGCAGGGGCTTGGCGGCAGCACTCCTTGCTGAACTCAAGGCCATACTTCACGTCGAAGAGGCTCATGATTGTCGTGCAATTTACCAAGGCACGCTAGATAGAATAAAGCGGGGCGAAGCTGCGCCTATGCCTAACATCGGTTATGAGACGAACCCGGCGCGAAGCGTATATTACACAAACCTTTCGCGCATCGGAACGCTTCCTGACCCAATCCCAGAAAAGATAGTCCAGTTAGCCTATGTGTACGAGGTTATAGCAGCAGATCGCGCTGCTATGGACCAGGGTGAGTGGGACAGGCAAGAGCCGTCTCAACGGATTAAAATGCTCGGGCATCATCTGGAAACCTACGACGACTTAAAGGCTCTAGCTCGCGAAGTTGCGTTACACCTGAAATCGGCAAGTCGTTAAACATTATCCTGACCGCCTTTCCCCTTCCCTTTGATAGCATTCACCTTTAACGTATCCCTCAGAGCCAAGACGCATGGCTTCGGGGTTTAGTAACCCTGCACAAAGCGGTTGTCGCTAACCGGTAACAGCGACATTCCTGACTTTATGGTCGGGGTGCCTGTAGTTATACAACAGGCCCTTCGGCTAAAAGCTACGGGAGCCGTCTTTGTGCGGTTTACTAACACCCCGGTCACCAAGTCAGATTGAAGTTATCTTCCAGCGGGCGCGTTGGAAGCACTGGCTTCATAGGGCGGGGGTTAATTCCAGTGACAAATCCAATTCAACGAAGCCCGATGGCGTACATCGGGATGGTCGTTGTTGCGTTGCTTGCGATAACCGTTCTGGTTGGTTGCGTAAAAAGGGCACCAACTTTTGACACGGCCTTGACCGTGCAGAACGCCACGATAATGGAAAATGATCCTTACAAGAAAACCAACTGGATTAAAGGGCCGCTTGTGAATTGCGGGGGACAATGCGAAATGTTCCTACGGTCTTGGGTCTCAGATGGCAGCGCATCAGTGTTCTATCAATTGTACGTCAACGATGACGATTTTGAATGGCGTTTCTTCGACAGTGCTTACGATATGAACGGGACCAAAATGGATTTCATTATTTTGGATCGTCAAACCAGAATGGGATATGGATATGCAAGAACCATCGAAACATTCGCCATTTTCTTAGAAAAAAAGTACATGAACCGTGCCAAAACAGAAGGGCTGAATTTCAAGGTTTCAGGCAAGCGGGGGACTAAGGTATTCACCCTGCCTCCGCATTATGTTCAAGGCTTTATGTCCGTAGTGGCTCAAAGGTTTCCGTCAAGGGGTGTTATTGGCAAGCCTCAAAATTCTAATCCTGTATCGGCTTCAGTCAGCGCACCACCTTTAGTGAAGCAACCATCTGCTATGGGGCAACAACCAACTGCAATAGGGCAGCAGCCTTCACCAACAGAAATGCACTATTGGGAACAAGTTAAAGATAGCCGCAACCCCGCTCAGTTCGATGCTTATCTGGTCATGTTTCCAAATTCGCAAATGGCCCCATTAGCCCGACGACGGCTTGATGAACTTCGAGTGAGCCAATAGGCCGTGGCTGAACAGCGTTTCTAATTATTTCACAAAACTGAATTTCAAAACCAAAGGGGGAACATCCTATGGCAAAAGATGATGTCCGGCGTGGAGTAACACAGGCAACATTCAACGAAAAATTTGGTGGATTTCTAAGTCTTCAGATTTTTGCATTAGCAGGAGGAATTGGCTACTTCTTTAAGTCATGGATAGCATTTGGCTTGCTCCTGTTTCTGTTGATTGTAGCACTCCAAATGCCCAAAGCGGCTGTTGTAATGATTGTTGTGTTCTCTGTTGGATGGGCCGTGATTGCCTTTTTTGTAGCTGGCATGTTCACTGGACTGGATGGGCAAATCGTTGTTTCAATCCTTTGTGGACTTACTGCGCTTGGTGCAAATTCGGCAGGTCTTCAATGGTCAAAAGATATAAGTAGCGTGGATAGCCAATGAACAGAATTGAGTGGCCGGGTTACAATAAGATTCCACTTGCTTCATCTCCGCTGGGAGCCCTACTTAATCTTGTAAAAGATACGCCAAAGGCTTCACAAGGCCGCCACAGGGCAGCAACGTCCTCCACCTTCATCCTTCACCATCAGAACAGCTACAGGACGCCACATATGGCTTAACGGCTAAGTTCACTCGATAATCAAGCTACGTTGTCCGGCACGCATGGTAAAAGTCGGTTTCTATTTGGCATCGAAGTACGCCGAGATTACAATTCCACACACATTTCCCTATACATCACGTACCACTTAGTGGTATACTTGGTTCCGCAATTGAAGATATTTGTCAACAAGTGGTTCAGCCGGTGGTGTCGCAAGGAAGCGATCTCTGACAGCGCGCTTTGCACGGCTGTGGAAGAAATGGAGCAGGGCCTCGTTGATGCAAAACTCGGTGGCAACCTCTACAAGAAACGGGTGGCTGCACCGGGGAAAGGAAAGAGCGGGTCTTACAGAACCTTGTTGGCTTTTAAGTCAAAGGACCGTGTCTTTTTCATTTACGGTTTCCCCAAGAGCAGCCGGGACAACATCAATGACAAGGAAGAACGGGCCCTAAAAGCCTTGGCGAAGGAACTTCTGGGTTACGATGAGACAGCTATCGGGAAGGCTACAAAGGCCGGTGAGATACGTAGGGTAAGGTGTGATAATGAGCAGAAAAAATAATGACAGTTCCATCCTGAATGTTGTTCACAAAACAGCGAAGGGCCTTCGTGACGCCGGTGTAATGAATGAGATGACCATGCGCGAGTTTGACGCCATGTGTCTGCCGCCGGTGAAGCAATACACATCGGCGGATATCAAGAAGATCAGGACACGTCAGCATGTGAGCCAGCCCGTTTTTGCAGCCTTTCTTAATGTCAGCAAGTCAACGGTCGCCCAATGGGAACAGGGCGACAAGAAACCACGCGGCGCGTCTCTTAAGCTGCTTGAGTTGGTGGAACGAAAGGGATTGGGGGAGCTGGCCTGAACGGGTCCATGGTGCACTCATGGTGCACTTGGTGACGAAAACAGGTGATAAATAGGGACAGATGAAGATAGCTAAATCCGTATAAGCTATTAATTTCATTATCGTTATCTGTCTTTGTCTATCCTGGCGTTTCAACAACTCCATACTCTTAATCAGCGGGTCCACGGTTCGAGTCCGTGTGCGCCCACCACTAAAATCAACGCCTTAGCCGGAAACGGCTGGGGCGTTGTTTTATTCGGGTAAGCAATAGGTAAGCAGCGTCAGGTTTTACTGATTGAGAATATTAACGGGTAATGGAACTCTTGTTTCAGAGTTGCGTGACGAGGGGTAATAAGCCGACACGGGAAAATGCATTAATTCAGGGTACTGAAAGCCGTAATTGCCCGATTTTTAGATATTTTCCGGAAATTTCCGGTTTTAGCCATTCGGGAATGCACCCGGCAAGGCCGGGTGGCGCCGGGCCGGGCCGCCATACCCATATATCGGATTTTCGCTGTTGCGTTATGCCGGCGTCTCGGTATTCGCGCCCCGCGGCCTTAAATATCTATTTGGCCGCATATTCCTCGAAATTCAGGACGCTATTTCCCGTATTTGTTCCAGTAGGCGCCGAACAACGCTTCTTCGGACGGTTTATCTTCCTCTATGGTCGTTA
>DRJN01000465.1 GCA_011052165.1 Gammaproteobacteria bacterium | reverse complement strand
TCCGGTGGTCATCAAGAAGATCCTCACCCCCCTGAAGGAAAAAGCCAGCCCGGATCCAACAAACCTGCTGCCGAAAGATCGGGCGCCGCCTCAGGCGGAGCTGTTCGGCTGACGCCGGAAATAACAATTATTCCAATCAAAAGGTGCTCGCTCATTTCGGCCTGTAATGCACGCTCAATCATTCGTTTGGTCAGATGCTTTAGCAAGCCATGTTCACCCAGAATATCCTGGGGGTTTTCACAGCCTTTCAACAGCTCATCCAGAAGGGCGTCTTGTGTTGTTGTTTTACTAGTCATCTTGATTCCTCATCGGTCATGGTTAAAGATAACCAGATACACAGTTCAATTTACACCCTCGTCACTATAGTCATTGTTCTGATCGATTGTCTAACGTGGTGTTTTATTTGTCCCAGAAATATGTTTCGTGGAGGAGTGCTCTGGCTGGCCCGTTGACACGACACAGACTTCGACTGCGCTGGTTGTTCTTAACAAATTACCCCAGGCTTATTCAATCTCAATGAGTGCCTCATCCGGGGTGACGCTTTCTCCCTTGATGACATGGATCGTTTTTATTTTTCCGCTGACGGGGGCCTGTACTTCGGTTTCCATTTTCATGGCTTCGGTAATCAGTACCGGATCGCCGGCTTTAACCTGATCGCCTGTACTGACCAGTACCTCGACAATGGTGCCGGGCATAGAGGTTGTTACATGGCCCGGTTTTGATGCGCAGGGGCGCGTGCTTGTTGCCTGATGTGTTTGTTCGCCATTGTCGCCCAGAGTAACATCATCCAGCGCTTCCAGCGTCAGTTCTTCGGGTATACCATCAACGCTAAGATAATAGGGGCGCTGATGTTGTTTCGAATAACCGGTACCGGTTACTTTGATGTGGTAAGTCTCGCCGTGCATGGTGATGTTGAATTCGGTTGCAGCCTTGCGTTTGGAAATTTCGGCATCGGCGGGTTCCAGAGCCTCGGGGATTAAACTGTTGTTGTTGCGCTGTTCGAGAAAATCCCGGCCAATGTCGGGAAACATAGCGTAGGTTAAAATATCTTCATCGGTATGTGCGACGGCGCCAATTTCCTTTTTCAGTTTATTCATTTCCGGTTTAAGCAGATCTGCCGGACGGCATTGGATAAGCGTTTCATGGCCAATCGCCATGAGCTGAACCTGTGGACTTATTTTCCCCAGTGCTTTGCCATAACGGCCCTGAAGATAAAGTTTAACTTCGTTTGTGATAGTTTTATAGCGCTCACCGGAGAGTACATTCAGCACCGCCTGGGTCCCGACTATCTGTGAGGTCGGGGTGACCAGGGGCGGGTAGCCGAGTTCCTTTCGGATCTGCGGAATTTCTTTCAATACCTCATTCATTTTCGGCAGAGCACCCTGTTCCCTGAGCTGGATGGACAGGTTGGAAATCATGCCGCCGGGAACCTGGTTGACCTGTACCCGCGTATCAAGTCCGGTGTATTCACTTTCAAACTGATGATATTTTTTTCGTACTTCGTAAAAATAAAATCCAATTTCCTGCAACAGCGGCAAATCCAGACCACTGGCGTATTCGGTATCTTTGAATGCCGCGACCATGCTCTCGGTGGGCGGATGAGACGTACCGCCGGAGAAAGCCGAGATGGCCGTATCGATACCACTGACACCGTTTTCAACCGCCTGGTACTGACACATACTGGCCAGTCCGGCGGTGGCATGGCAGTGCAGATGCAGCGGGACGGTCAATGTATCCACCAGTGAGTGAACCAGCTCGGCGGCCACCTGTGGGGTAAGTAAGCCGGCCATATCCTTGATGGCGATACTGTTGCAGCCCATCGATTCCATCTCTTTGGCCAGATCAACAAAATGCTTAAGCGTGTGTACCGGGGAGGTGGTATAACAGATGGCGCCCTGGGCATGTTTGCCCGCTTTTTTCACCGCCTCGATAGAAACCCGCAAGTTGCGAATATCGTTCATGGCATCGAAGATGCGGAATATATCCATACCGTTATCCGCTACGCGTTCGACAAAGGCGCGTACCACATCATCGGAATAATGCCGGTAGCCCAGCAGATTCTGACCCCGCAACAACATTTGCAGTTTGGTATTGGGCAAAGCTTCCCGCAATTTGCGTAAGCGTTCCCAGGGATCTTCTTTTAGAAAACGAATGCAGGCATCGAAGGTTGCGCCACCCCACATTTCCAGCGACCAGAAACCCACCTTATCCAGCTTCTCGCAGATGGGCAGCATGTCTTCGATACGCATACGCGTCGCAATGAGCGACTGATGGGCATCGCGCAGAACCGTTTCGGTGATTTTGATCGGTGACATGAGTATCGATTCCTTCATTTGAAAATCGTTAAAATATAGTCCTGTCTAAAGTCCCATATTGGCCGCTATCGCTGCTGCGATCGCGGTCGCAACCTGGCGGCTGGAACGTTTGAGTGAATAGTTCAGCAGTTCCGGGTGAGCATCGATGAAGCCGGTGTCAAATTTGCCGGTTGCGAAATCGGCGGATTTCAGAATTTCCAGATGAAAGGGAATCGTGGTCTTGATGCCATACACCCCGATGTCACGCAGGGCGCGAATGGCGCGTTCGATAAGCAAATCCCAGTCCAGCGCCCAGACGATCAGTTTGGCGCACATGGAGTCGTAGTAGGGCGGAATCTCATAGCCGGTATAAATGGCGCCGTCGGTACGCACACCCGGTCCGCCAGTGGCGAAATAACGGGTAATACGACCGAAGCTGGGCAGGAAATCATTTTGCGGATCTTCAGCGTTGATGCGAAATTCCATGGCGTAGCCCCGGCGTTGCACCTCGCTTTGCTGATAGCTCAATTGCAGTCCGGCGGCGATGCGGATTTGTTCCCGGACGATGTCGATACCGGTAATGGTCTCCGTGACGGGATGCTCAACCTGCAGGCGGGTGTTCATTTCCATAAAATAAAAATGATCCTCGGCATCGAGCAGAAACTCAACGGTACCGGCATTGGTATAATTCACCGCCCGGGCGGTGCGCACGGCGAGATCGCCGATATACTCACGCTGTGCGTCGGTGAGTTGTGGTGAGGGTGCGATTTCCAGTAATTTCTGGTGACGGCGCTGGATCGAACAATCGCGTTCAAACAGATGAATCACGTTGCCGTGTTGATCGGCCAGGATCTGTACCTCGATGTGACGCGGATTGGCGATGTATTTTTCCAGAAACACCTCGGATCGGCCAAAGGCTTTCTGCGCCTCGGATATCACCCGGCCAAAGGCGCGCTTGAGTTCTTCGCTGTTTTTACAGCAGCGGATACCGCGACCGCCGCCACCGCAGGTGGCTTTGAGCATGATCGGATAGCCCATTTCCTCAGCCAGTCGCAGAGCCTCGTCCAAATTGGCAAGGTTGCCGTCACTGCCGGGCGTTACCGGCACCCCAGCCTGGCGCATGGCCTGACGGGCCTCGGTTTTGTCACCCATGCGGCGAATGACTTCGGCTGAAGGGCCGATGAAGCGGATATTGCGGCGGTCGCAGATCTCGGCCAGTTCCGGGTTTTCCGAGAGAAAGCCGTAGCCGGGATGCAGGGCATCACAGCCAGCGGCCACGGCAAGGTTGACCAGCCGGTGCGCATTGAGATAGCCGGCCACGGTATCGGGTCCCAGGCTGTAGGCCTCATCGGCTTTTTTGACGTGCAGGGCGTAACGATCGGCCTCGGCATATACCGCCACAGATTTAATGCCCATTTCGGCACAGGCGCGGACGATGCGCACGGCAATTTCACCCCGGTTGGCAATGAGAATCTTTTTTATCATTATTTTGATGTTGCGAAGCAGCCTTTCCCTGTAAAATCACGTTATGGTGACATCTGAATCTGTGCGTTCAGGTTTAAGTAAATGTAAGCAGGCTGTCAAGCCGGATCCGATTGAAACACGATATTAACGATGGAACAGGCGGATTCTCAAGGAATTTTTGACACTGCCACTGCACCTCTATAAAATCCGCAGGTTATGGTAAAAGAGTGTCAGCGGCTCCCGTTTCGGATTGATCCTTTTCGTTTTGCACATGATGCCATCGAGCTGGAGTCGAGGCTGCCCCTGACGCAGATGAAACGATTGTCTGCCATGCTGTACCAGCCCGCGGGGATGATAACGGTCAACCTGGCGTTTGCCGTGGATGTACTGGGCGTGTCCAGGCTACTGGGCCGATTACAAGTGGGTCTGGATCTGCTTTGCCAGCGTTGTCTTGAGCTAATGCATCTTGATGTTGATACGTCACTGGCCCTGGGTTTTGCCCGTAACGCGGCTGAATTAGAGCGGATTCCGAGCGAGCTGGAGCCGGTTCGAGTCGAAGGCGGGCAGCTGAATTTGCTGGTGCTGCTGGAGGACGAAATCATGTTGGCGTTGCCGCAGATCCCCCGGCATGCCGAGAATGAATGTTCGCTCAGGCATGAATCGCTTAATAGCGAAAGTCCCCGGCCACAGGAACGGGAAAACCCCTTCAGCGCTCTGGCCGGGCTGAAAAAATCTGAGTAAGTACTGGAGACTTTCCGGTATTTAGCAATATATTAAAGTGAATGAGGAATTATCATGGCAGTACAAAAGAATCGTAAAACTCCATCCCGGCGCGGAATGCGCCGCTCACACGATGCGCTAACAGGCCGCGCGGTGTCTATTGACCCCACGACAGGTGAAAGTCATTTGCGCCATCACGTCAGTGCCGATGGTTTCTATCGTGGCCGAAAAGTCATTGAAGTCGAAGAATAGTTTCTGTTGCTAGGTTTGCCCGCTCAGAAGCCGTGCATTTTGTCTGCCTGACGGGCCAGACGAACAGACGGGACATGGTGTAAATCATGTCCCGTTATTTTATTTATAAGACATTCAATACGCAAAATCACCCTGGATGACGAACAATAGTATCACTATCGCGCTCGATGCCATGGGCGGTGACTTTGGCCCTCCTGTGATTGTGCCGGCGGCTATCAAAGCACTTGAACAGCATCCTTCCCTGACGCTCATTCTTGTTGGCAATGAAAAAGAACTGGCGAAGGTTCTCAAGGGACGCAGCCGGTCGGTGTCTACACGCCTGCAAATCCAGCATGCCTCCGAGGTGGTGCATTCGGATGAACCGCCTTCACAGGCTTTGCGGGGCAAAAAAGATTCTTCCATGCGCGTCGCCATTAACATGGTCAAGGATGGACGGGCGCAGGCCTGCGTTAGCGCTGGCAATACCGGCGCACTGATGGCTACCGCCCGTTTTGTTCTGAAAATGTTGCCGGGCGTGGATCGCCCGGCTATCTGTACCATGTTGCCGAACATGAAAAATGGTCATGCCCATGTGCTGGATCTGGGGGCCAATGTTGATAGCAGCGCAGAGGCCCTGTTCGAATTCGCCGTGATGGGCGCTGCCTTGGCCACGGCTGTTGACAGCAACGAACGCCCAACTGTGGGCTTGCTGAATATTGGCGAAGAAGAAATCAAGGGTAACGAGCAGGTCAAACAGGCCGCTGCCCTGCTGGCGAACAGTAATTTGAATTACATCGGTTATGTCGAAGGTGATGGCATTTACATGGGGGATGCCGATGTCGTCGTCTGCGATGGTTTTGTTGGCAATGTGATGCTTAAAACAACCGAAGGTGTCGCCAAAATGATTCGCTACTACATTCAGCAGGAATTCAAACGTAATCCGCTGACCATGCTGAGTGGTCTTATGGCGCTGCCGGTACTGAAAGCCTTTCGCAAACGCATTGATCCACGGGAATATAACGGTGCCAGTTTCCTGGGTATACAGGGTATTGTGATCAAGAGCCATGGCAGTGCCGATGCGTATTCGTTTGCGACTGCGATTTCTGAAGCCATTATCGAAGTCAGAAAGAACGTACCCGCACTTATCACAAGGGAACTGGAAAATCAGTTAGTCAAGGGGTAGTGATTTGACCTATTCGCGTATAGCAGGAACCGGTAGTTATTTACCGGAAAAAATATTGACCAATGCCGACCTGGAAAAAATGGTCGAAACCTCAGATCAATGGATTATCGAACGAACCGGAATTAAAAAACGCCATATCAGTGAGGGGCAGACGACCTGCGATCTGGCGGAACAGGCTGCCGGCAAGGCTATCGAGGCTGCCGGGCTGGGCAAAGATGATATTGATTTAATTATCGTCGCTACGACGACTCCCGACCGTATATTTCCCAGCACCGCCTGCCTGTTGCAGGAACGTCTGGATATTCATGGTTGCCCCGCCTTTGATGTGCAGGCGGTATGCACCGGTTTTGTCTATGCCCTGGGTGTGGCCGATATGTTCATCACCACCGGCAAGGCAAAGCATGCTTTGGTGGTCGGTGCCGAAACCCTGTCCAATATTATCAACTGGACGGATCGCGGTACCTGCATCTTGTTTGGCGATGGCGCCGGTGCGGTCGTGCTGTCGGCCAGTGAGGAAACGGGGATTTTATCCACCCATTTACATGCCGATGGCAAGTACAAGGATCTGCTGACCGTGCAGGGTGGGATCTCCGAAAACCCGGACAGATTTAAGGCCGGAGACGCCCTGGTGGAAATGCGCGGCAATGAAGTGTTCAAAATAGCGGTGAATACCCTCGGTCGCATTGTCGACGAAACCCTGGCGGCTAATAACATGGATAAATCGATGATCGACTGGCTGGTGCCGCACCAGGCCAATATCCGCATTATCAACGCCACCGCCAAAAAACTGGGAATGTCGATGGATAATGTCGTGGTGACAGTCGATGAGCATGGCAATACGTCAGCCGCGTCCGTTCCCCTGGCGCTGGATATCGCCGTACGGGATGGCCGCATCAAACGCGGGGACACGATTCTGCTGGAAGCCTTCGGCGGCGGCTTCACCTGGGGCTCGGCGTTGTTGAAGTATTAGTACCTTAGAAATGATTTTCTGTGCATTTTGCAGAAAATCATTTCGTGAAGGTACTTATCTTGTGGTTTATCCAGGTTAAGGAAACTCTGATTAATTCGACATAGGTAAACCACCGCCTCAGGCGGTGAGACTCAAATAGGCTCTGCCGTTCCGTCGTGCAGAGAAGATGATATTTTTCGTTTGACCGCAAGTAGCGTAGGGTGGGCACGATTTTTGTGCCCACGCGTTACTTTGTTTTTGGATATTAACAATGTGAAACGCAAGGATTGACGTTTCCCGCGTGGGCGACCGAAGGAAGTGCCTGTGGTGCACAAAAATC
>DRJN01000464.1 GCA_011052165.1 Gammaproteobacteria bacterium | reverse complement strand
CCCCCTCGGGCGCCATCGGTAATCATGGATAACTGTTTGTTGAGTGCCATATCGCGCTGGCTCATGCCCGCGGTATCGATCAGGATCAAACCCTTGCTGGCAAAACCATGTATCAGGCTTTTCAGGGTTTGCGTATCCCCGGCTACGCGCATGGGCACGCCCAGGATTCGGGCATAGCTGCGCAACTGTTCATGTGCGGCGACACGATTATTGTCGGTGGTAATCAGCAGAACTTTTTGCGGTCCATACCGGAGGGTGTAACGGGCGGCCAGTTTGGCCACAGTGGTGGTTTTGCCTACGCCGGTCGCACCCACCAGGGCCACAATGCCCCCCTGTTCAAGAATATCCTGTTCCACTACCGGCAGACGTTTGGCAATCCGCGCCAGCGCGCAACGCCAGTTTTTTTCAATCTCATCATTTTCATCACACTGGGCGGCGATGTCGCGCGCGAGTACCGGACTTAAACCCAGCGCCAGCAGACGTTGAAGCAAACGAGCGCGTAACGGGTGATAACGGGTTTCCTGTCCCCAAGCCAGACCGGAAAGCTGGTTGACCAGCAGACCGCGCAAGGATTTCAGCTCTTCCTGCATAGCCAGGATGCTGGGTTCCTCCGACCAGTTATGGGCGCTGGCCTGTGTCTCTGTTTTGGCGGTCTGTTGCGGGGCCGGGGATTCGTTGATAAGAGGCTCGCTTATAAAGGGTGTTTCCCTGAACCCCGTATTTTGAAGATCAACTTCGTCTTCATCATTCATTTCGGGAAGCCTGAAATCGGGGGCGGCAAACGCGGGTTGCCGGGACTGATTCGGGCGGCGATTCAATGCCGCCTCGGAGTAAACGTCGGGCAAGTCATCATGAGCATCGCGATCACGACTAAGCGCGGATACTGTTTCTTCCGCAGAGGCCACTATTTCTGGATCTGCCGCGTCGATCTTGCTCCCGTCATCACGGCTGCCTGTCGATACGGCTGGCACGGGTGAATCCAGCAGGCTTTCGTCATAATCAATCGCAGCGATGATTTCCACGCCATCAACGGCACGGCGGTTGGACAGAATCACAGCATCCGCGCCCAATTCTTTACGCACTTTGCGGATCGTGCTACGCATGTCTTTGGCGTGAAAGCGTTTAATCTTCATTTTATCCTGTTTCCTGTCTGTTTCAGGCTGATGAGCAGGTTCAGCTTATCTCAGCCTGTTGGCCCACCGTCGCAATTATTTTTATTTGCTTGTCACTGGGTATTTCGTTGTAAGCCAGCACATGCAATGACGGTATGGTATGTCGCACAAAACGGGCAAGCATGGAACGTATGGCGGCGGAAACCAGTAAAACTGCAGCCTGCCCCGAAACTTCCTGTTTCTGTGCGCTGTCTGTGAGAGCCGTATGCAGGCGTTCCGCCAATCCCGGTTCCACTCCGATTACGCCTCCTTCGCTTGCCTGCACGGTTTGATGCAACAACTGTTCCAAATTTGGATCCAGCGTAGTGACAGGAAGTTCAGCCCCCATCCCATTGATTTGCTGGACAATCAGACGCCCCAACGCTACCCGGGTAGCGGCGGTAAGAACGTCAGGGTCTTGACTCCGGCTGCCATGTTCCGCCAGAGTTTCGGCAATACTGCGAATATCCCGGATGGGCACACCCTCTTGCAGCAGATTTTGCAGCACTTTTACGACGACCCCCAGACTGAGGGTATCGGGCACCAGATTTTCCACCAGTTTAGGTGCGCTGGTCGCCAGCTTGTCGAGCAAATGCTGAACTTCTTCATGCCCCAGCAGCTCACTGGCGTGATCCTGCAATAACTGACTGAGATGGGTGGCCACCACGGTGTTGGCGTCCACCACCGTATAACCCATGGTCTGAGCCTGATCCCGCTGCGCCGGATCAATCCACAGAGCATCCAGTCCGAAAGCTGGATCCCGGGCTGCCAGCCCCTCGATTTTGCCGAACACCTGGCCGGGGTTGATGGCCATTTCCTTGTCAGGAAAAATTTCCGCTTCACCCACGGTCACCCCCATAAGCGTAATACGGTAGCTGGTGGGCGGCAGTTCCAAATTGTCGCGGATATGCACAGGTGGAATCAGGAACCCCAGTTCCTGCGACAGTTTTTTGCGCACCCCCTTGATGCGGCTCATGAGCTGACCACCCTGCTCCTTGTCGACCATAGGAATGAGGCGATAGCCCACTTCCAGACCGATGGCATCCACGGCGGTCACATCATCCCAGCTCAGATCCCGGGCTTCCGGTTCAGCCTGAGCAACCGGTTCGGCGGCAGCTTGTGCCGGTCCCTGCTTACGCCGATAAATAAACCAGGCTATCGCACCACAGCAGAATGACAGGCTCAGGAAAGCCACATTTGGCATGCCGGGAATGATGCCCATCACACCCAGTATGATGCTGGTGACGACCAGTGAACGCACATTGCCAAACAACTGGTGCAGCACCTGGGCGCCCATGTCCTGGGAACTGGACACCCGGGTCGTGATGATACCGGCCGCCGTTGACAACAGCAGTGCCGGGATTTGCGCCACCAGGCCGTCACCGATCGTCAGCAGCGTATAAACCCGGGCCGCATCGGAAAAACTCAGATCATGTTGCAGGGTTCCGATCAGCAGGCCGCCAAAAATATTGATAAACAGGATCAGAATACCCGCGACCGCATCACCCCGGACAAACTTGCTGGCGCCATCCATAGAACCATAAAACTCGGCTTCGGCGCTGATTTCTTCACGCCGAAGACGCGCCTCATCCTGGTCGATCAAACCCGCATTCAGATCCGCATCAATCGCCATTTGTTTGCCCGGCATGGCATCCAGAGTAAATCGCGCGCTGACTTCGGAAATACGTGTGGCGCCCTTGGTGATCACCACAAAGTTGATAATCACCAGAATGATAAAAACGATGATCCCCACCGCATAATTACCGCCGATAACAAAGTCACCAAACGCCTTGATCACCTGCCCGGCGGCCCCCGCACCCGTATGACCTTCCAGGAGTACCACACGCGTGGATGCCACGTTCAAGGCAAGACGCAGCAAGGTGCTAATCAGCAGCACGGTGGGAAACAGGGAAAAATCCAGGGGACGCAGGCTATAGATGGTCACCAACAATACGATTAACGCCAAAGCAATATTGAAGCTGAAAAAGATATCCAGCATGAAGGGCGCCATCGGCACCACGATCATCGACATCATGACCATCAGCAGCAGGGGCGCGCCGAGGCCCTTGCCACTGATGGATTTTAATGAATTCATAACCGCAACGCGTTCAACCATAACGTTTCACTTTAGTTCAGGAATCAAACTGCATATCATCCGGTATCGGAAGGTTGTTCATACGATGGGGTTTACCTGGGCCGTAGCCCTGGGTCCGCCCACGACTCTTGCCGGCGCGTTTCAACTGGAAGACATAGGCCAGCACCTGAGCCACGGCCAGGTACAGTCCCGCCGGGATCTCAGCGTCAATTTCGGTCGTGTGGTGCAAGGCGCGCGCCAGTGGCGGGGCTTCCAGAATCATCACATTATGCTCACGCGCGATATTTCGGATCTGGATCGCCATCAGATCCGCACCCTTGGCCAGCAGCACCGGCGCCGGCATGGTTTCAGGATCATATTTCAGCGCCACGGCATAGTGTTCCGGGTTGGTCACCACCACGTCAGCATTGGGTACTTCCGTCATCATTCGCCGCTGCGCCATTTCCTTCTGTAGCCGACGCACCCGGCCACGCACCTCCGGATTACCTTCATTTTCCTTGTTCTCATCCCTGATTTCCTGGAAGGTCATTTTCAGTTGCCGGTTGTGATCCCATAACTGAAACGGCACATCGACCGCCGCCAGCAGAATCAGGCTTGAGGCAATGATCAGAAACCCCCGCAGTAACAGGTGCATGGTATGCGCCAGCGCCATCTTGATCGGTTCGTGGGCCAGCGTAAGATACTGATCCAGCTGATGGTAGAGGAAGGTCACCGCAATGGTGGCAATCATCATAAACTTCGCCAGGGTCTTGAGTAATTCCACCAGCCCGCGCCAGGCAAAGAGGCGCTGCAGTCCCTTGACGGGATCCAGCTTTTCCCATTTAAACCCAATCGCTTTGGTATTAAAGTTAATGCCCCCCATGATCAGGGGTCCGGCAACCGCAGCCACCATGACAACGATAAAGAATGGCGTCAGTCCCCATAGGGCATCCAGCATGGAGGACTCAAACAGTCGTATCATCGCGCCGGGATCGAAAATATTAGCCCGGCTCATATGCAAATTCTGGCGAAACAAATTGCTCAGGGTCGTCACCAGCGCCGGTCCCAGCACCAGCAGGGCAATACCGGCACTCAGCATCATCAGCATGGTATTGAGTTCACGCGAATGGGCAACCTGGCCCTTCTCCCGTGCTTGCTGTTTTCGTCGGGGTGTGGGGTCTTCTGTGCGCTCCTGACCGCTGTCTTCTGCCATAACTACAGACCTCCAAGCAGTTGACGCAGCAGATCATAGGTGCCGTTAAACAGCGCGCCTGTGCGCGACACAATGCCTGGCATGGTAATCCATACCAGGGCGAAACCCAGAATCATGGTAATGGGAAATCCAATCGCAAAAATATTCATCTGTGGCGCGGCACGGGTCATGATGCCAAAGGCAATGTTCACCACCAGCAAAGACGCAATAGCAGGCAGGGCAATACTCAAGCCCCCCGCAAAGATCTGGCTACCCCAGTCCGCCAGCTTCTGGAACTCAACGGCCTGTAAACCATCGGGACCAATCGGAATCAGGGTGAAACTGTCGCGCAGCACCTGGATCAGAACCAGGTGTCCGTTGAGCGCGAGATAGATCAGGATCGCAAACAACACATAGAACTGGCTCAACACCGGCGCCTGGGTGCCATTCTGCGGATCCACCATCAGAGAAAAGCCCAGTCCCATCTGCATGGCGATCACCTGACCACCCGTAATCACCGCACTGAAAGCCAGCTGCACCGAAAAGCCCATCACCACGCCGATCAGGATCTGCTGCACGATGATTAAAAAACTCAGGGGACTGAAAACATCGATCGCCGGAACCGGCGGTAACAGGGGAGCGATAATCACGGTCAGCGCCAACGTGATCATCAGTTTGACGCGGGCGGGCACCGAGCGGGCGCCAAATACCGGCGCGGCCATCACCATGCCCCCAATACGGAACAGCGGCCAGAGCCAGCTACCCAGGATTGCCGTAATTTCTGCGCTGCTGAAGTGCATACTTCAGCCTATCAGGTGAGGGATATTGAGAATCAGGTTATGCGTATATTCAATCAGCATACGCAACATCCAGGGACCGGCAACCATCAGGGTCAGGATGGTGATAACCAGTTTGGGAATAAAACTCAGGGTCATTTCATTAATCTGGGTGGCCGCCTGAAACATACTCACCAACAAACCGACCACCAGCGCTGGAACCAGAATAACGACGACCAGCAACAACACCAGTTCCATAGCATGACTGAAAATATCAAGAACGCTTGCCGGAGTCATATCTCATCCTTACATATAAAAGCTGGAAGCCAAGGTACCCATAACGAGGCTCCAGCCATCCACCATTACAAACAACATTATCTTGAAGGGTAATGAAATGATCATCGGTGAGAGCATCACCATGCCCATGGACATGAGCACACTGGCCACCACCAGATCGATAATCAGAAAAGGGATAAATAACAGGAAGCCAATCTGGAAGGCTGTTTTTAACTCGCTGGTAACAAAGGAAGGTACGAGCACCGTAAAAGGCACGTCATCTTTTGATTTAAAAGCATCATGCCCCGCCATTTCACCAAACATTTTGATGTCACTCTCGCGGGTCTGGTTGAACATGAATTTACGCAGCGGCACCGCCGCGCTCAGCGCCGCATCCTGCAGGCTCATTTTGTTATTAAGGTAGGGTTGCAAAGCGCGAGTATTGATCTGGGTGAAAACCGGCGCCATGATGAAAAAAGTCAGAAATAATGACAGGCCGATCAGTATCTGTGATGACGGTGCCTGCATCAAACCGATAGCCTGACGCAGAATAGCCAGAACAATGATAACCCGGGTGAACGATGTCATCATCATCATCGCCGCAGGCAAAAAAGTGAGCGCGGTCATCAGGAACAGCGCCTGGATACTCAGGCTATAGGTCTGCGTACCGTTACTGGCCGTGGTCATCGTCAAAGCCTGCAAACCCGTTGCGGCAACCGCCGCATCCAACGGCCATGAAAGCAGAATCAACAGTGGCACAAGACGCAGAAAAGTCATGCGCATTATCTTGCCGCCTTCTGCTTCAAAATAGCATTAAGCTTGTCGGCAAACCTGTAGCCAGAGGCGGTAGCGGTGCCTGTTACCACGGGCTTATCAAACACATGAAGAGCGCGCACGCTGCCCGGCGCGACTCCCAGCAACATTTGTGTGTCCCCCACCTGCACCAGCACTGCACGTTCACGCTGCCCCAGTGACATGCCGCCCAGCAATTTCATAGTACCCCCCATCACCGACTGCAAGCGTCCCATGCGCCGCATCAACCAGGCCAGGGCAAAAATAAGCAGGACAATAAATATCAGTCCCAGGATCATCTGAATATAACTGTCGGCACCCAATGCGTGTTCCGCCACACCTTCAGACTTGAGCGCCCTTAGTCCGTGCGCGGCAACCGCCTTTTCTTCTGCTGCCTGCGCACTGAAGCTTAGCAACAAGGACAAAAAAATATAGTACCAGGTACGGATCATGAGAGCTTCTTTACCCGTTCAGCCGGGCTGATAATATCCGTCAGGCGAATGCCGAATTTTTCATTCACCACCACCACTTCGCCATGAGCAATCAGGGTCCCATTGACCTTGACATTCAATGGTTCACCGGCCAACCGATCCAGTTCCACCACCGAGCCCTGGTTCAGATGCAGCAGATTACGAATATTCATTTTGGTAGAGCCGATTTCCATGGAAACCTCGACCGGCACATCAAGAATGACATCCAGATTAATTTCCTTAT
>DRJN01000463.1 GCA_011052165.1 Gammaproteobacteria bacterium | reverse complement strand
TTTTCTGTGCATTTTGCAGAAAATTATTTCGTGAAGGTACTTATACCCCTCAAGGGGGTACTGAACAGAGTCTTGTGGTTTATCCAGGTTAGGATGATAAACACCAACCTCGGTAATATGAAATAGGGAAATCGTTTTCTAAAAAGGGACCACATTGATCCAGGCCCTGGCCTTAAAGACACGTAACCGTCAAGGAAGCTGAACATGATCCATTATCCTTCAACACGACAGTTAGAATGTCTGGTTGCCGTTGCCGACACGCTCAATTTCCGCGAAGCGGCCCAACGTCTGAATTTATCGCAACCCCCCTTGTCCCGTCACATCAAGGCGCTTGAGAGCCTTGTTGGCGTTGTGCTGTTTAAGCGTGACACCCATTCGGTGCATTTGACAGATGCGGGTGCCATTCTTGCTGAGCAGGCACGAAATATACTCCACGATCTGCGTAATGGTCTTCACGATGCGCGCATGGCAGGAGAACGGCCGAAGGAACACCTCAACATAGGGTTTACGCAGATCCTGAACCCAGCCTTGTTTCCCAATATCGAACGGACGTTACGCGCGCAGGGAAACGAGGTCTCGGTCCATGAAACCTATGGCACTTCGCGCCGTCTTATGAACCAGGTTGCCTCTGGGCGTATCGACATAGCGGTTGTTGTGGGCCAACAGAACCTTCCCGACGGCCTAAGAGCAAAACCTTTCTTCTCGGAATCGCTCTTGCTTGTTATCAGCTCTGATATTGATTTGCCCGCTGGGCGGCTCTCATTTCGAGACCTCCCCAATATTCCCTTGTTCTGGTTTAAACGTTTGTGCAACCCCCTGCTTTATGATCGTGCTGAGCGTCTTTTTTGGAAGCATGCCTATCAGCCAGAACTCCGCCCTAAGCCTAATTATCGCGAAGCACTTTTCGCAAAAATAATCGCCGGGGAAGGTATGGCATTTCTTTCGGGATCCCTGGCTCTTTCGCCAAAAGCAGGCATTGTTTTCAAACGCTTTGAGTCCACGATCGACAATGAGCTTCAGCTTTCGTTTGAATTGATCAAACGCGAAGGTAACGCGCATATTTTTCTGGGCGCCTGTGAGGACATCTTCAGCAACATTACGCCCCATCAGATGGCTTGCTGTACTGCCTAGTCACTGAACCTCGTCGCGCCTTTGCCAGGGTGGCGAGCAGCGTGCCATCAGCGATCATCACGCCGAGGATCGTCACAATAATACCCAGCACCTGAATTTCTCTGGGAACATGTCCCTGTACGATAGAGATAAGAAGAGCAAACACCGGAACAAAATTAAGAAATACCGCCGTACGACCCGGGCCGCGAACATACACACCGGTGATAAAAAACAAGTATGCCAGCACAGCGCCCATGGTCGCCAGATAAACCGTTGCGGCGTGACTATAAAACGTCCCTCCCGCCACAGCGGTTAGCGGCTGCTCGACAATGAATGCCATGACAACAAGGGTCAGCGCACCTGAAATCATTGTCCATGTTGTTGTTTCCAGGGGAGTGCTTTCTTTGACGAATCTCCGGCAACCCACGGTATATAGAGCCCAGACCAAACTTCCCAATACGATAATCCCGTCCCCCGGAACGTATGCCAGGTTGACGCCCATAAAAAACGTCCCGTCCGTGACTACCAGCGCCACCCCGATCAGGCTTATAATCATCCCGGCAATTCGCCACTGGCCTGGAAAGCGCCGGTTGAGAGCGGCCTCAAAAAAATTTGCCGAAAGTGGCGTCGTGGCCATAATCAAAGCCGCCGTCACCGGATCGGCCGTTTGTAAACCGATGAAAAACGCGCCGTTAAAACCGGCAATACCGACGCCCCCCAGGAGGGCATAAGCAAGGGCATTTTGTCGCAGAACTTTGAGATTGAATCCTGTTTTAAAATGAAGAACCAATGAAATACAGATCGCCGCAATCACGAAGCGTTCGGCGGCTGCCGTCCACGGCGGTAAGCTGGCGAGGGATGATTTCACCACAACGAAATTCGACCCCCAGAAGAATGTCGCGATAATTGTCAAAAAGACAGCAGTACGGGGCGATGTACTCATGGTTCTAAACCTTAGCATTGGGGCCACACGCGGGGCTGTTGGACGAATGGGGAACACACTGGGGCGTGACGCCCGTGCGTTTAAGGTGGTTTTTCTTGATCTGACCCGCAAAAAAACACCCGCTGAGATCAACACAATGCCGTTCTCATTTCTTCTCATTAGGGGTTGTTTTCGATCAAAACGGAAGATTCTTATTGCTAATACCCAATGGGTATCGCCATCCGGGTATCGTGGTAATGGCACAGAGGCTGTTCGGACAGATGCAAAGCTCACGCACGGAACTCAGCTTTCCTCCTTTTCCGCACCCATAACATTAACAAATCTTAATATCTCCTCCACCTCCCGTTAAACCGGGACAAGGTACTGTGGTATCCGAAGCTGGCGGTGACGCGCGGGCCAGCCGCTCAAACTCAACGGCGTTTTCAACTGACACGAGGTCAGAGCCATGCACACCAACATAAAAAATTCAGGGACCATCCTGCTTCTGCTTGCCGCCATGATGCTCAGCACCACCGACAGCATGGCCGCAACGCCGACCGCTGCAACAGATTCAAGACAACAGCAAATCCAGCAGGCCGGCGTACTTGAGAGAAACGGCCGCAAGGCGATGTCATACATCGTCGCAGCACGAGAGCTGCTTTCTAAAGAACACAGCGAAGAAGCCCATCAGTATCTTAAGAAGGCCCGGAAACTATTGACAAAGCTGAAATCCGAAGTCACCAATGAGAAGGATAATGTCACCGGTCTGCTTTCCATCTATTCACAACTGGGCGTCAAAAAAGAAGTGAAAATCACAGATCAGCTCAGACAGAAACTGGAAAACACCCATTTGGATGTCATGCGCGGGAGACACAAAAAAGTTATCGAGGCGCTCAAGGCCGTCGGTATCGAACTACAGTACAGCTTTGTCGACCTGCCTGTTGCGGCGACACTTGGAAAAGTCAAATCCGCCCTCAAATCACTTTCCAGAAAAAATACCCATGAGGCCAGTAAAACGCTGTCTGATGCCGAAGCAGGTCTGATCCATAAACACATGATCATCAATGCATCGACAAAAACCCGACCGGACAAACATGCCGATCAGCACACTGAATACAACAGCCAAGGAGTTATTTAACATGAACGTAAACATCGTCCCGGCAGAAACAGAAACCGCTAACAGCACCAACTACCTCGCCTTCCACCAGGTCCGCGAACACCTGCAACAACGCATCATCGGCCAGCAGGCGCTCATCGAACGTTTGCTCATCGCCCTGCTGGCCGACGGCCATCTGTTGGTGGAAGGTGCACCGGGGCTGGCCAAAACCACAGCCATCAAGGAGCTGGCTTCGGTTCTGGAAGGTGACTTTCACCGCCTTCAGTTTACTCCTGATTTGCTGCCCAGCGATCTGACCGGCACCGACATCTACCGGCCCGAAACCGGTGACTTTCATTTTCAGCAGGGACCCCTGTTTCACAATTTGATTCTGGCCGACGAAATCAACCGCGCACCCGCGAAGGTGCAATCGGCGCTGCTCGAAGCCATGGGTGAAAAACAGATCACCGTCGGCCGCCACACCTATCCCCTGCCGCGTCCGTTTCTGGTAATGGCCACCCAGAATCCCATCGAACAGGAAGGCACTTATGCCCTCCCTGAAGCCCAGTTGGATCGTTTTCTCATGCATGTTCGCATCGACTACCCCGATGCCAAATCGGAACATGCCATTCTGCAACTGGCCCGCCAGCAAGCCGAACGCGAAGACACCCGCCCGGCGCCCAGCGAACTGGAACTGCGCAAAGAACAGATTTTCGCGGCCCGCCATGAAGTGCTCCACATCCACATGGCCGAACCGGTAGAGGAATACCTGGTGCAACTGGTCCTGGCCAGCCGCGACCCGGCGCCCTACAGCCGGGAGCTGGCCCGCTGGGTAAACTTTGGCGCCAGTCCACGCGCCACCATCGCCCTCGATCGCTGCGCCCGCGCCCGCGCCTGGCTGGACGGCCGTGACTATGTCTCACCGGCTGACGTGCAGGCCGTGGCCTTCGACGTGATGCGTCACCGGCTACTGGTTTCTTTTGAGGCCGAAGCCGAAGGCATCAACTCCAACGACGTGATCCGTGAACTGCTGAAGTTGATCCCGGTTGCCTGATATGAAATTCATTGATCCGTTTTTTGCCGCTCTGAAAAAGCTACGCCATGGATTTAAGGCCCGCGACATTGATCAAGCCACCACAAGCACCGCTAATGCAAACCCGGCCCTCAATCCAGCCACCCGGGTTAGCCTCGATGAGCTCATCACCCTGCGCCAGCAGGCCCGTAATCTCAATCTCAACCGCAAACAGACGGGCCGGGCACAGTTATCGGGCGGCCACGCCTCACGCTTTCGCGGTCGAGGCATGGACTATCAGGAATCCCGAATCTATCAGCCCGGTGACGACATCCGCAGCATGGACTGGCGGGTCACCGCCCGCACCGGCCGGCCTCACACCAAGCTCTATCAGGAAGAACGGGAACGCCCGGTTGTGCTGTGTGTGGATCTGAATCCCGGCATGTTCTTCGCCAGCCGGGGGGCGCTCAAATCAGTGGTCGCCATTCGCGCCGCCAGCCTCATCGGTTGGGCTGCCGCCGCGCATGGCGACCGTATCGGCGCCCTGTTGTTTAACGGTGAGCACCATGAACTGCCGCCACGGGGCGGCAAGCACGGCGTGCTGCGCCTGATCAGCCAACTGGTGAAGCAAAGTGATCCGCTGGAGAATCTCAAACACCCCCCCCATCCAGAAGGACTCAACATCGCCCTGGCCCGGCTGCGCCGGGTCAGCCGGCCCGGCAGCCTGATTTTTCTGCTCAGCGATTTCTATGGCATCGACAATGAAACGGGCAAGCACCTGATGCGACTGCGCCAGCACAACGACGTAGTCGCCATCCAACTGCTGGATGCGCTGGAACTCAGCCCGCCGCCCCCAGCGCGTTACGCCGTCAGCGATGGCCGGCACGAAGGTATTCTCGACACCCGTTCAGCCGCCGCGCGCAAGACCTACTCGGACTTCTTCAACCAGCATCACCAGGCTGTGCAGGATCTGATGCACAGCCTGGCCATTCCCTTGCTACAGTTATCCACTGAAGATGACGTTGCCGGCGCCCTGATGCGACGTTTTAGAACCACTCCTGCCAACAACGCGCAGGAGGCGGCAGCATGAATCCAGTCAGCCAACCGGTATTACAATTACGCGACATCCACCTGCCGGTCGAACCCGGCTTCTGGCCGCCCGCACCCGGCTGGTGGATCCTCGCCCTATTGCTGCTTGTGCTGTTGATCTGGGCAACACGGGTTGCCCTGCACCGCTACCGCCTGCGGCGTCAGCGCCAACGTATCCTCGCCATGCTTGATGAACTGGAACAGGAACCCCACGATATCACACCGCAACGGATTGCCCGGATTTCCAGCCTGCTGCGGCGTCTGGCGCTGATGCACTACCCCCGCCAGCGGGTGGCCGCCCTGACCGGTACGAACTGGCTGCAGTTTCTTGATGAGTCCGGCGGCGATGGCCGCTTCAGCCACGGCCCTGGACAGGTACTCGCCAGCGGTCCCTATCAACCCACCTTACCTTCCGATCTGGACATCGGGGCGCTGAGCGTCCTGCTGCGTGACTGGATAAAAAAGAACACAGAACGTTGACATGAATATTGAATTTGCCTGGCCCTGGTTTTTCGCCGCCCTGCCCCTGCCGCTACTGGCCCTCTTACTGCCGCGTGCGGCCAACGCGACCCCACCCGCACTACATTTTCCCTTTTATGACGCTCTGCAGATCCGCCTGCAAAGCTACACAGGCCAACGTTCGCGCTCACGACTGATACTGGCCGTGCTGACCTGGCTGCTGCTGGTGCTGGCGGCAGCGCGCCCGCAACTGATCGGTGAGACGGTGCACCTGCCTGTCAGCGGTCGCAGTCTGATGCTGGCGGTGGATCTTTCCGGTTCCATGCAGACTAAGGACATGCGGATCAACGGCCATCAAATCAGCCGCCTGGCCGCCGTCAAGCTGGTGGCCGGTCAATTTATCAACAAACGCAAGGGCGACCGTCTCGGCCTGATTCTGTTTGGTGACGAAGCCTACCTACAGGTGCCGTTAACCTTTGATCGCAAGACCGTACATACCCTGCTCGACGAGGCCCAGATCGGCATGGCAGGCAAACAGACGGCCATCGGCGACGCCATTGGCCTGGCCATCAAACGTCTGCGCAAGGAACCGGCCCGTAACCGAATACTGATCCTGCTCACGGATGGCACCAACACCGCCGGTAATGTTGATCCACTAAAGGCGGCCGATCTGGCCGCCGAGGAGGGCGTGCGTATCTACACTATCGGCATCGGCAGTGGTGAAATGGAAGTGCAAAC
Source organism: Gammaproteobacteria bacterium (assembly GCA_011052165.1). Lineage (GTDB taxonomy): Bacteria > Pseudomonadota > Gammaproteobacteria > UBA6429 > Thiohalophilaceae > JAADGZ01. Next base: position 4,456 of record DRJN01000463.1, on the reverse strand, counting down.
CCTCTTCGGTCCGCGTCGGGTAGCTACCGGCGACCTCGATGAAGCCAGCCTCAAAGCCATCGCCAGCAAAACGCACGGACGTTATTTCCGCGCCCGCGATACCGCCCAGTTGGCAAAAATTTACACCCTGCTGGACCGCATCGAGCCTGTTTCCAAAGAGAAGCAGAGCTGGCGGCCAGTGAATGAACTCTATTTCTGGCCACTGGGTGCAGCCTTTTTACTCAGTGTGCTGATCGCCCTGTCTGCCGCTTTCGGCCAGCGAGTAACGTCGGCCCCTGCGGAGGTGCGTCATGCCTGAGCAATTTCATTTCCTCCAGCCTTTGTGGCTACTGAGCCTGATCCCGTTGGCCCTGCTGATATGGCGCCTGCGACACACCACCGCAGGCAACAACCCGTGGACCCGCATCATCGACATCCACCTGCATCCCCTACTGCTGGCAGGTCAGAACCACCGTCTTAACCGCTCCCTGTTATGGCTACTCGGTCTGGGCTGGTTACTCACTGCCCTGGCGCTGGCCAATCCAGTGTGGGACAAACAACCGCGGCCACTTTACCAGACCAGCGCAGGACGGGTCATCGTGCTGGATCTCTCTCTCTCGATGCTCGACCAGGATCTCACCCCTTCACGGCTGACCCGGGCGCGCTTCAAGGTCGAGGATATCCTCGACCGCACCGGAGAAGGGCAAACCGGGTTAGTGGTTTTTGCCGGTGACGCCTTTACCGTGACACCACTGACCCGTGATGTAGAGACCATTCGCGCCCTGCTCAAGTCGCTCGATCCCGGACTCATGCCGGTACAGGGCAGCCGTGCCGGTCTGGGCCTGAAAAAGGCCGGACAACTCTTACGGCAGGCGGGACTAAGCAACGGTCAAATCCTGCTGATTGCTGATGGCGTAACCGGTGACAAGGCCCGCAAGGCCGCCGCACAGTTGCGCCAAAAAGGCTATCGTGTGTCGGTGCTCGGCATCGGCACTCATCATGCCGAACCCTTGACCGATACCCAGGGCCGTTTGCTCCAGACCCGCGGCGGCAATCTCATCCGACCAGAGCTTGAAACTGCGGCACTCCAGGCTGTGGCCATGGCGGGCGGCGGCCGCTACCATAGCTTCAGCAACAGCGACGCCGACATCACCACCTTGCTCAGTACCACAACACCCCTGGCTACCAAAAATATTCTTAACAAAAATATGCAGCGGCAGGACTGGAAACAGCGCGGACCCTGGCTGGCGATATTGCTGTTACCTCTAGCGGCACTGGCCTTTCGCCGAGGCTGGTTGCTAAGCCTGGTGCTGCTGGCAGGCCTGCTGTTACCACCACAACCCGCCATGGCCGGCAACTGGGCAGATCTCTGGCAACGCCCTGATCAACAGGCGGCAAAAGCCATGGCGGAAAAAAATTATAAACGCGCCAGTCAGGTGGCAACCGATCCCCTGCAACGGGGCAGCGCCGACTACAAACGCCACCATTATGCACAGGCGTTAGAGAACTTTTCCCGCGTCAGCGGGGCTACAGCGAATTATAACCGGGGCAATGCGCTGGCAAAGCTCGGCCGCTACAAAGAGGCTATCGCCGCCTACGATGCGGCGCTGGAATCCACTCCCGGGATGGAGGATGCACGGGCCAACAAAGCCGCGATTGAAGCCTTATTACGCAAGCAAAAGCAACAAAAAAAGAAGCAAAGTAAGCAAGGCAAGCAGGGCCAGCAAGGTAAACAAAACCAGCAAGGTAAACAAAACCAGCAGGGTAAACAGAACCAGCAAGGTAAACAGAACCAGCAGGGTAAACAGAACCAGCAGAGCAAACAGAGCCAGCAGGGCAAAAAAAACCAGCAAGGTAAACAAAACCAGCAGGGCAAACAGAGCCAGCAGGGTAAACAAGCCAAGGCAGGGCAAAAAAACGTCAAGGCCGATAAAAATGAGTTTGCCAATGCCGCCAAAGCGCTGGAAAAGAAAAAGGGTGGGCCAAAACCCGCCAACCAGAAAAAGGCCCACGATAACCAGAATCAAAGCTCGAACAGAAACAGATCCCCGGTTCGGCAGTCACCGGCACAAGCCGCTCAGTCAGCCCGCGCCAGGAGACTCAGCAGCGAGGAAAAAATGGCGGCCGAGCAGTGGCTACGGCGCATTCCAGACGATCCCGGCGGCCTGCTGCGACGCAAATTCCTTTACCAGTACCAACAACGGCCACCCCGTGCCGGCACAGGCAGTCCTCAGCCCTGGTAAGTAACATATGGAGAACGTGAAATGAAATCCAGGCCAAACAACACTCCGAAGCAACATCTTCAGAACCCACCGTGGTGGCTATCCTCTGTGTTAGTCCTGCTACTGACATGTACTGCCGGCATGAGCGAGGCAACTGTACGCGCCACACTCGACCATGATACCGTCTACATGGGAGATACCTTTACGCTGACTATCGAAAGTGACAGTCGGCAGTCCGATCAACAACCGAATCTTTCACCCCTGGGAAAAGACTTCGAGATGCTGGGCACCAGCACCAGCACACAGGTCAGCATCTTCAACGGCCAGCGTAGCGACAAAACCCTGTGGCAAGTGCAGCTTCAAGCCCGCCACACCGGCCATCTGCGTATTCCCGCGATCACGATAGGCAGTCAACAGACAGCACCGCTTGAACTGAAGGTCACCAAAGCGCCCCAACAGGCAACGGCAGCGATTCGCCAGCACGTATTCGTCGAGGTTGAGACCCACTCGGCCGGCAAGCAAATTTATGTGCAGCAACAGATCCCCTACACCGTGCGTCTTTACTACGATGAACACTTGCAGCAGGGTAATCTCGGCGCACCGGAACCGAAAGATGCCGTCGTCGAACAGCTTGGGGCGGACAAACGTTATAGCGCTTTTCGTAACGGTCACCAGTACAATGTCATCGAGCGCCATTACGTGATCTCACCGGAAAAAAGCGGTTCGTTGCAGATTCCACCCACCATTTTTCACGGCCGCATTACGCTACCTCAGCAAGGCGGCGCTTCTCGTGGGCCGGAGAGTTTGATGGATCAACTTTTCAATAACGGTCCCTTTGCCCATGATCCCTTTTTCCGTGGCAATATGCCCCAGAATGGTTCTTTCGGCGGCAGTCTGTTTGGCAATCCCGGCAAACCCATCACCGTCCGCAGCCGTGCCATCAACATAAATATCAAGCCCCGCCCGTTGGCGGTCACCAGCAACTGGCTGCCGGCCGAAACGGTCACCCTGGCGGACAGCTGGACTAAAAATCCGCCGCAGTTCAAGGTCGGTGAACCTGTCTCTCGCACCATCACCATCCGGACACAGGGACTGGCTGGCTCGCAGATCCCCGATCTGCCGATTGCCGCCCCGGCCAATACCCGTCTGTACCCGGACACGCCGACTCAGAAAAGCCGCACAGATGGCGAGACCATTTATGGCACACGCCAGCAGACCTTGAGCTATATTTCCAATGCGCGGGGTACATTGAACGTACCCGCCATTACCCTCAAATGGTGGGACACACGCCACAACCGGGCGGCCAGCACCACCCTGCCGGCCTGGCAGTTTAAGGTCCGGCCCGGCGCAGCCGGTACGGCGGCCATCCCGCCTCCCGCTGCCCGCCCTCACCCGGCGGTACAGCAAAGCACCGCGAGCAAGCCCATTCCTGTCAGTAAACCCGCACAGGCAAACAAAGCCCTGGGCGCGACAATGGCAAAACGACTCAGAGCAAACTGGCCCTGGCTGCTCACGGCCAGTGGCTTGCTGCTCGTCCTGGTGCTGCTACTGATCTTCGTGGCGCGGCGTGCCAAGCGGCGAAACATACCGGATGCCGCCAAACAAGCACCGCCACCTGCACATCACCGCGATCGGCCGGATCAGAAATCCGCTCTGCAAACCTTGCAAAAAGTCTGTGCGGCCAATGATCAACACGCCGCCGCCAGGGCGGTGCTGAATCTTGCCCATGCACACTGGCCCGACGATCCACCGTGCAACCTCGACGCCCTCGCAATGCGCCTCGAAAAAGGGCAAATGCAACTCAGGGAACTGGACCATAGTCTCTATGCCGCCGGCGATCGCAAGTGGAATGGCGCGGCGCTATGGAATGAATTTAAACATGGCCTGCAAGAAAAAAAGACGCCCGAGCACCACCAGGATAACGGACTCAATCCCCTTTATCCGCAACACACCTGACGCAGACAGATAAAACAACTGTCACTGCAACCTGGGTGATAGATCGTCCCTGGCAAATGCCTGACACTGTGATAGAAATCAGAGCAGGCTGACTAAATCAGGGGCAATCGTTAAACTCAATAAATCACGGCTACCACGCTTATCCACCCACACCGGCTGATTAACAAGGAAAACATAATGAATAAGACCTTCCAGATAGAACAAATTCACGCACGCCAGATCCTCGACTCGCGCGGCAACCCGACCGTCGAGGTAGAGTGCCAGTTGGCAGGAGGAATACTCAGCCGGGCCGCTGTGCC
>DRJN01000462.1 GCA_011052165.1 Gammaproteobacteria bacterium | reverse complement strand
CTAGAAAACAGTCGGGCGGAATTTTATGAATGCAAAAAGCAATGTTCATGTAAGCAGTAGCGTAGATGGCGCGGCGAAAGCGGCGGCGGATTTCTGGTTGCAATGTGCAACGGCAGCGATTCAGAAACGGGGTGCTTTTTATGTCGCCTTCTCCGGCGGCTCCACGCCCAAATATTTGCACCGGTATTTGCTTATGGATGAATACCGGGAAAAGATCGACTGGTCAAAAGTACACGCTTTTTTCGGTGATGAGCGCATGGTGGGGCGGGATCATCCGGATAGTAATTATCGTATGGTCAGGGAGACGCTGCTGGATCATACCGATGTTCCGCCGACCAATATTTATCCCGTCGTCGATGATGCGCTGCTGGCTTCCGCTGAGCCGGCGCAGTCGGCCTCGGTATTCGCGGCTAACTATGCAAAAATTCTGGATCAGCGTTTGGCTCACGATAAACAGGGGCGGATCAAATTTGATCTTGTCATGTTAGGGATGGGAGCGGATGGTCATACCGCCTCTCTGTTTCCGGGAACCTCGATACTCGAAGAATCTGCGCGTAACGTGGCCGAAGTCTACGTTGAAAAATTAAAGGCCTGGCGCGTGAGCCTGACTTTTCCCGTGATTGAACAGGCGCATCAACGTTTGTTGCTGATCTGCGGCGAAGACAAGGCGGAGGTACTGGCAAAGGTTTTGAGACCTGCGGATAAGCATGACTATCCGGTTAAACGCTTTGCCAGTATGCCCGACAGTCAGTGGTTTCTCGATCAGGCCGCTGCCAGCAAGCTGGGGGCCGCATGAGCATGCGGGTGCTGGCTGGTGATATTGGCGGCACCCATGCCCGCCTCTGTCTGGCGGAAAAAAAATCAGGAAAAATCCATATCATCCATGAGCAGGTTTACGCCAGTCAGCAGTATCCGGATCTGCTTCCTATTGTTCAAGATTTCCTTCAGCACCATCAGGATATTCATCCTGCGGCGGCCTGTTTTGCGGTAGCCGGTCCGATCCGGCATCAACAGGCACGGGTGACCAATCTGCCCTGGCGACTGGATGCCAGGCAACTGGAAAAATCGCTGTCGATTGACAGGCTGACTCTGCTCAATGATTTTCAGGCGGCGGGCTATGGACTGGCCACGCTTGCCGGGGATCAACTGTTTACGCTGCAAACGGGCCGGCCCGAAGAAGAGGGCCAGCGCGCCCTGATAGGCGCCGGTACCGGGCTTGGGATCGGCAGCCTGATCTATCAGGACCATCGCTATGTTTCTTATCCCAGTGAAGGCGGACACGTGGGATTTGCGCCTGCGGACAAGGTGCAGAGCAGCTTGTTAGCGTATTTGCAATCCTCTCTGGACTATGTCTGTTATGAACACCTGTTGTCGGGGGCGGGCCTGGTACGTATTTACCAATTTTTTCTTGAAGAACATGGGACCGCTTCTGCGTTTAGCGAGAGCATCATGCAGGCCCAGGATCCGGCGGCTGAAATCAGTCATCATGCTCAACTCGGTGATGGTGAACTTGCGCGGCAGACCCTGGACTGTTTTGTTCGTATCTATGGCGCGCAGGCCGGCAATGTCGCGCTGAATTATCTTGCGACGGGCGGCGTATATCTTGCCGGGGGGATTGCGCCGAAGATTATCGAACAACTAAAGTCAGATCATTTTCTGGCGGCGTTTCACAATAAAGGCGCCATGTCAGACTTGATGCAGAGTTTCCCTGTCAAGGTGATTATGGAAGAGAAGGTGGGGTTGCGGGGTGCGGCTGCGTTTGCCTTTTACTCATTCAACGAATTACGCCAGGATTGATCTTCCCGATCGAATAATTTCTGTACCCCGTCCGGGCCCCAGCTTCCTGCTGGATAGGTATGAATGAAGTCGCGTTCACTGTCCCAGACCTTGATAATGGGATCGACCGCTTCCCAGGCATAGTGGACTTCGTCGTAGCGTAGAAACAGAGAACTGTCATTTTCGATGACGTCCAGCAACAAGGCTTCATAAGCATCCAGTCGCAGGGATGATGAGGAGCAGTAACTGGCATCCAGTTGGGTGGTCTGGGCCAGCATTTCCAGTCCAGGTTGCTTCACCTGCATTTCAATGCGCATACATTCCTGCGGCTGGATGCCGAGGATGATCCAGTTGGGTTTGATCTGTTCGATGTTGGTTTTTCGAAACAGTTGTTGGGGCGGATGCTTGAAACGGATACTGATCAGAGAGCTGTTACTGGCCAGCCGTTTGCCCGTGCGTAAATAAAAGGGCACTCCACGCCAGCGCCAGTTGTCGATATACAGTTTCATCGCGGCATAGGTTTCGGTGCTGCTGTTCGCCTGAATACCTTCTTCATCCAGATAGCCAGGCACAGTTTCGCCGTTGATTTCACCCTGCACATACTGGGCGCGAAAGGCGTGAGCGTTGACGGCGCGGCGTGAGATCGGGCGCAGGGATTTCAATACCTTGACCTTCTCGTCGCGCAGAGATTCAGCATCCAGGTTGGGGGGAGGTTCCATCGCCACCAGGGTCAGCATTTGCAACAGGTGGCTTTGCAGCATGTCACGCAGGGCGCCCACACCATCGTAATAACCGGCACGACCCCCAATGCCCAGATCTTCGGAGTGGGTGATCTGTACATGGTCAATATAATTTCGATTCCATAAAGGTTCCAGCATCAGATTGGCGAAGCGGAACACCAGTACATTCTGTACCATACTTTTGCCGAGATAATGATCGATGCGAAACAACTGGGACTCATTAAAATGCTGGTGCAGACTTCTGTTTAATCGGGTCGCCCCCTCGACGTCATGGCCAAAGGGTTTTTCGATGACGACGCGTCGCCAGCCGTTGTCTTCCTGATTCAGACCGGCTGCCGCCATAGCCTGACTCGTCGGGACATAAAAACTGGGGGGGATAGCCATATAGAAAATAAGATTTTTTGGATAGGCCGGGTTAGTTTCCAGTTCCTTAGCCAGTTCCTTCAAGCTTTTGGGATCGCTCATGTCACCAGTGAACATATGCATGCGCTGGTGCAGACGCGCCAGTATCTCCGGCTTCACCCCCCCGCGCGCCTTGTTGGCAAGGATCTCATCCATGGGTTTGCGCCATTCATCCCCTTGCCATTGCTGGCGGCTGAAGCCGATGATGGCACTGCCCTCGGGAATGCGCCCGGCTTCCTCCAGATGATAGATGGCTGGTAGCAGTTTGTTACGGGCGAGGTTGCCCGTGGCGCCGAAAATAATAAAGGTGCAGGCTTCTGTCATTATCTCATTCCTTGTTTTTGTACCCGTGGCCACCAAAAGCGTTACGCATCATGGCCAGCATTTTATTGCCATAACTTTCCTGATTCTGGCTGGCGAAACGCATGAGCAAGGCCAGGGTCATAACGGGGGTGGGGGTACCCTGGGCGATGCTTTCTTCTGCGGTCCAGCGGCCTTCACCCGAGTCGGCGACATAGGCCGAGATGTTTTCAAGCTTCTGATCGTCACGTAAAAATTCAGCAGTCAGATCGAGCAGCCAGCTACGCACGACCGAACCGTGACGCCAGATTTCGGCAACCTCTGCCAGGTCAATCTGGAGCTCCTGCTTGCCTTGCAGCAGGGAGAAACCTTCGGCCATGGCCTGCATCATGCCGTACTCGATACCGTTGTGAACCATTTTGGTGAAATGACCGGCGCCGGGAGGGCCGACATGCGCCCAGCCTTTATTATCCGCCGGGGCAAGAATTTTCAGCAGAGGCTCGATCGGTTTAACATGGGCCTCATCGCCGCCGACCATCATGCAATAGCCATTGTCCAGCCCCCAGACGCCCCCCGAAGTACCGGCATCGACAAACCCGATATCGTTTTTTGCAAGCCGTGCCGCACGGCGCTGGCTGTCATGGTAATTGGCATTGCCGCCATCTATCAGAATATCACCGCTACAAAGCAGGCCCGCTAATAATTCAATCGTCGATTCAGTCGGCGCCCCACTGGGCAGCATTAACCAGACGATGCGGGGAGCAGGGAGTTGCACAATGGCTTTTTCCAGCGAGGCGGCGGGAAGCAGCCCTTCTTCTTTTTCCAGTTGTGAGACAATATCGCTGGAACGGTTATAGCCGACGACTTCGATACCGCCGCGGCAGAGCCGCCGTGCCATGTTGGCGCCCATTTTCCCAAGTCCAATCATTGCAATGCGCATTTTTTTTATCCCGAGTCAGTGAGTGCTTCCGATTCAAAACTAAATGTATTTCTGATATGTCGAAACCTTTAAGTACAGAGTAGCTGATGTGTCATGACAGGACGCCATAAAAACGGTCGATTTTTCATGGGCGTATGAACCTGTGGTTATGATAGCGGTCACAGCATATAAATGTTTATTTTTTTTTCAAATATACAATTCCAGTGTGCAATCCGGAATTTATTTGCTATACCTTAGCAGGTATCCAGCGATTGTGATTTATCATTTAAAGGAGTAACAGATGCAAATACAGCAGATTCGCACGATTGCGAAAGAAAACGGGATCAAGTCAGGTAAAGCAACAAAAATAAATCTAATCCGTAAAATTCAGCAGGTCGAAGGTAATTATGCCTGTTTTGCCACGGCGGATAGTGGTGAGTGCGATCAGATAGGTTGCCTCTGGCGCAAGGATTGCCTTAGTGCGGCAAAAAGGCAGTAGCCCCTGTAAGGGGTTTTGGATTTCGT
>DRJN01000461.1 GCA_011052165.1 Gammaproteobacteria bacterium | reverse complement strand
CCTCACCCCAACCCTCGTCGCTCTCGCCCATCCATGGGCTTCGCAACATAAGGTCATCCATGACCAAATCCCGGAGGGAGAGGGGGCTATGGTGAAAATACTTATGCAATGATTAATATGTTGGCGTCTTTGCGTTGAAAAAATATTACTACAGCTTCCCGTGACACTGTTTGTATTTTTTCCCGGAACCACAGGGGCAAGGTTCATTGCGGCCAATCTTGCGGCCTTCACGCACATAGGGCGTGGCGGCGGCTTCTCCCCCTCCATCACCCTCTTCGGCCATGGCGTTGACCTCGGCATGCTGAAATTCCATTTCAGAAGCATGTTGCTGCTGACGACGCTGTGCTTCAATCGCGGCAACATCTTCCTCACTCTGTATCTGTACCCGGCTGAGCAGAGTAATCACTTCTTGCTTGATGTGTTCCAGCATTTCAGCAAACAACTCAAAGGACTCGCGTTTATATTCCTGCTTTGGATCTTTCTGTGCATAGCCGCGCAAATGAATTCCCTGGCGCAACTGATCCATCAATGCCAGATGATCCCGCCACTGGTTATCCAGAATCTGCAGGGTAACCGCCTTTTCAATGTGCCGGAGAACTTCGGCGCCCGCAGTTTCTTCTTTGGCCATGGCCTGTTCTTCCATCATCTGAAGTATTTTTTCGCGTAGCTGTTCTTCCTCCATATTGCTGTCAGCTTCCAGCCAGCCTTTTATATCCAGTTTCAGACCAAACTCGGCTTCAAGCGATTCCTCCAGTCCCGGCACATCCCATTGTTCTTCCACGCTTTGCAGAGGAATAAAATTGCTGATGACCTCATTGACGACATCCGCACGGATCGCCCTGACGGTTTCAGAAATATCGCTGGATGCCAGTAATTCATTACGCTGCTGATAAATAACCTTGCGCTGATCGTTAGCAACATCATCATATTCCAGTAGCTGTTTGCGCATATCAAAGTTATGGCCTTCAACTTTACGCTGGGCGTTTTCAATGGCCTTGCTGACCCAGGGATGCTCGATGGCTTCACCTTCTTCCATGCCCAGCTTCTGCATTAATCCGGCCACCCGTTCCGAGGCGAAAATACGCATCAGGTTGTCTTCAAGCGACAGATAAAAACGGGAAGCACCGGCATCACCCTGACGCCCGGCACGGCCTCGCAACTGATTATCAACTCGCCGGGATTCATGCCGCTCAGTACCGATAATATGCAGGCCGCCACTATCCAGGACCTGTTGGTGGCGCGCTTCCCAGGCTTTATGCCGCCCTTTAATCGTGACTTCGTCGGCCTTGCCCTGCGCTTCCAGCGCCGCCAGTTCCACATCAAGATTACCGCCCAATACAATATCGGTACCACGACCCGCCATATTGGTAGCAATCGTTACGGCAGCGGGCTGACCAGCCTGGGCGATAATATCGGCTTCACGCTCATGCTGTTTGGCATTCAGGACTTCATGTTGTATGCCGGCTTTTTTCAGCAATCCGGACAGGTACTCCGAAACTTCAATCGAGGTGGTACCCACCAGCACGGGCTGCTCACGCGCCCGGCAATCCTTGATATCTTCAATAATAGCCGCAAACTTTTCCTTCTGGGTCAGATAAACCTGGTCGGTCATGTCCTTCCGGATCATCGGGCGATGAGTCGGAATCACCACCACTTCCAGATTATAGATCTGCTGAAACTCATAGGCTTCGGTATCGGCCGTGCCGGTCATACCGGAAAGCTTCTCATACAGGCGAAAATAATTCTGGAAGGTGATCGAAGCAACGGTCTGGTTTTCCTGCTGAATACTCACACCTTCTTTCGCTTCCACCGCCTGATGCAGGCCGTCTGACCAGCGCCGACCCTGCATGGTGCGCCCTGTAAACTCATCGACGATCACAATTTCATCGTTCTGTACGATGTAGTCCACATCCTTCTGAAACAGAATATGGGCGCGCAGGGCATTGTTAACGTGATGCATCTTGCCTATGTTGGCGGCGCTATACAGGCTGTCGCCTTCATCCAGCAAGCCAGCTTCCGTCAGCAGGCGTTCGACTTTCTCATGCCCGGCTTCAGTCAGGTAGATCTGCTTGTCTTTTTCCTCAACCGAGTAATCGCCCGGTCCGTCCTCTTCTTCCTGCTTTGTCAGTTTGGGCACCAGCTCATTGATGGCCTGATAAAGATCGGAACTGTCTTCCGACGGGCCGGAAATAATCAGCGGCGTGCGCGCCTCATCGATCAGGATTGAATCCACTTCATCGATAATGGCAAAGTTCTGCCCGCGCTGGAACTGTTCCTCATGGCTGAAAGCCATGTTGTCACGCAGATAATCAAAGCCAAATTCATTATTGGTGCCATAGGTAATATCCGCGGCATACGCATCCTTCTTTTCCTCGAACGGCATATTCGGCACGACCACGCCAACACGCATACCCAGAAAACTGAAGACCTCCCCCATCCATTCCGCATCACGTTTAGCCAGGTAGTCATTGACCGTAACAACATGCACGCCTTTGTCTGAGAGGGCATTGAGGTAGGCTGGCAAGGTCGACATCAACGTCTTGCCCTCACCAGTGCGCATCTCGGAAATCTTGCCCTGGTGCAGCACCATGCCGCCAATCATCTGCACATCAAAATGGCGCATACCCAGCACCCTCACACTGGCTTCGCGCACCGTTGCAAAAACTTCCGGTAGCAAATCGTCCAGCGTCTCCCCCTTCGCCAGCCGGTCTTTAAATTCGGCTGTTTTCGCCTGCAACTGCTCATCACCCAGAGACTGAAGATCGGACTCATAACTGCCAATCTGCACCACTACCTTACGCATCTGTTTAATCAGGCGCTCATTACGACTGCCGAAGATCTTCTTGAAAAACTTGTCTGCCATAAAAATTTCCAGTGCTTTAGACCAACGCCTGTTGCCGGCCAGTTGTGATTAAGGAATCCCGGGATACTGCGATACGCATATCGCGGTCGATATAAACTGCTTATTTTAACGGGATAAAAAGGCTTTGTCCGGTTTTTAAACCGAATTTATTGAATATAGGTAGCGCGCTAAATGAAGGCGGGATATGTCAGGAAGATGTTAAATCACCCCGCCGCAAGCGGACGGGGTATTAAACCCAAAGAGATTGAAAGAATCGGTCCAGGTTAGCGGGAAGCATGGATATATTTCAGGGGATCGACGGCATGGCCATTGTAGAGCACTTCAAAATGCACATGGGGTCCGGTTGAGCGCCCGGTCGTACCCATTTTGGAAATCACCTGGCCTTTTTTTACGGTTTCCCCTACTTTCACCAAAATCTTGCTGTTATGCCCATAGCGGGTGACATAGCCTTTGCCGTGGTTCACTTCAACCAGATTACCGTAACCTGAACGCCACCCGGCAAACGTCACCACCCCGGCCGCCACACTGATTACGTCCGATCCCATTTTACCGGCAAAGTCCACCCCCGAATGAAGCGTCCAGCGACCCGTGAAGGGATCGGTGCGCATACCGAAATAGGAAGACAACCAGCCTTTGGTAATCGGCCGCCCGGCCGGAATCACTTCAGACTGTAAGTTGCGGTTCATCAGCATGTCTTCCAGGATCTCCAGCTGCTGGCCGCGATCATCCAGTTGGGCGGATAAATCTTCCAGTGATTTCATAAAATCCGGGACACCTATTGACTTGGCGGCCTCCGGATCGGTCAGGGGTCCACCTCGTGCCGGCGGACGATCAAAATCAAATTCGCCCTTGTCCAGTTTGGCCATGGTCGTCAAACGCTGACCCAGAGCATCAAGTCTGATAACATGGGCCTGTAATTTACCCAGGCGCAGAGCCAGGGCGTCCATATTGTCTTTTGCGGTACGCGTGGCTTCGCTCAACGCAAGCCGCTGGGAGTCCATCTCCGCCTGCATGGCGAGACGGAGATCATCCGGGTTGGTTCTCATGTGGGAGACGCCCATCTGGTAACCGACCGCGACAAAACTGGCAGGCAAGGCAATAAAAACACTTAGTATAATGATAGTTATCCAGTGCCGACTCAGTGTTAAAAGCCCTGAACAGCCTTTTTTTCGTGTCATTATTACGATATTCACAGTGACAACATGGCCCTTGTTAACTTACTGTACCCAATAACGTATCGGCTTTACGACGCAAATTATTAATTTAGTGCTCTATCCATGTGATAAGTATGAATTCACCCCGTCAATTGTACAAGTTTCTATCACAAAAAAAAGGTGATATTGCGGATCTGATCACACAGGCCAGGGTTAATCAGAAGTTGGACAAAAGCTTCCGCAACCTGCTCGATCCGGCCCTGGCCAATCACGTCAGCCTCGCCAATATTCGTGCACAAACCCTCGTTCTCACCGCCGATTCCGCTGCCTGGGCCTCCCGTGCCCGCTATTTCAGCCCGCTATTACTCCAGAAATTACAGAATAATTCACATGTTTTTGGCGACATAAAGAAAATCGAGATCCAGGTACAGCCTGCGGTACAAGAGAAGGTTTCTGAACCGCCTCTGCCCCGGTATGTTTCAGCGTCAGCCGCCGAATGCCTCAGTACAACCGCAGACACCATTGACAATGAGGAGCTGAAAGCTGCGTTGAACAGGCTGGCCAGCAGGAGAAATCGATAGACTCGGTTGATTGATGGGTTTTCCCTCTGGACTTCGCACTTCGTTCTACCCATCCTACCCAATATTCAAACGCTCGTTGATTGATGGGTTTCAGCTTGCCTGAACCGGCTGAATAAATGAAATGGGCGCTTTTTCAGGATCTTCGAAAATGACTTCTTCCCAGGCATCTTTCTGACTGAGCAATTCCCGCAACAGCCGGTTATTTAACGCATGACCGGATTTATGGCCATTGAAGGCGCCAATCAAACTATGTCCCAAAAGGTAAAGATCGCCAATAGAATCCAGAATTTTGTGTTTTACGAATTCATCCACGTAGCGCAGACCATCTTCATTGAGAATCCGGTAATCATCCACCACCACCGCATTATCGAGACTGCCGCCCAGGGCCAGGTTGTCCGCCCGCAACGCCTCGATCTGGCTCATAAAACCAAACGTGCGCGCACGACTGACCTCTTTTACAAAGGAGGTGGTTGAAAAATCCACCTCAGCGGTCTGGTTGCGATCCTTGAAAGCCGGATGGTCGAAATCAATGGTGAAGGAAACCTTGAAACCATTAAAAGGTGCGAAGCTCACATGCTTGTCACCATCTTTGACCTTGATTTTACGCTTGATGCGAATAAAACGTTTGGGGGCAGACTGTTCATGGATGCCGGCGGATTGCAACAGGAACACAAAGGGACCGGCGCTGCCATCCATAATGGGGACTTCCGGTGCATTCAGATCAATATAGGCATTATCAATGCCCAGACCCGCCAGAGCCGACAGCAGATGCTCCACCGTTGAGACACGCACGTCGCCTTTTACCAGCGAGGTCGAGAGTGTGGTATCACCGACATTTTCCGGCCTGGCCGGAATATCCACCGGTTCATCCAGATCCACGCGTCTAAAAACAATGCCCGTATCGGGTGCCGCGGGTCGCAACGTTAAATAAACCTTTTCACCTGTATGCAATCCTACGCCGGTTGCCCGGATGACATTTTTTAGAGTACGCTGCCTTATCACCTGTCGGAATCCTTAATTGTTACTTATACGGTTATTATGCAAAACATAGGCCAAAACCTATAAGACTGCTTATTTATACGACTATCCAGTATAGCAGCTTCATGAAAATGTAATAATATAACAGTTTCACCTATTTCAGCAACTTGCTGCAATAGGCTCTCTGTCACAGATTTCCGTTCTTAGGCGTCTGAGAGATTGCAGGCGGAACATTTCTACCCTGCACAAATAGACTAATTTCTTAAGAAGTAAACCTATGAGCGTCTGTTTCTCACAAAACTTGATACACCCGCGCCATTTTATTTGCGCGCATAAGTGAGTGGATTTCTCTAATCGGCCTGACGCCGCAAAAACGCCGGAATATCCAGAAATTCCATACTCGACTCACCGGTGTCGCCATACTTCTCTGCCGCGACCTTGTTGCGGATCACGGTGGGCCGGTCAAGCCGACCATAATCCACGTCACCGCTACTGGTCTTGTCAATGACCAGTTTGACGGCGTTATCTTCCGGTCGTTCGCCCGCACGTTCCTGACCCAGACCGGTGGCGACCACCGTTACCCGCATGTCCCCGTTCAACTCAGGGTCCAGCACTGTGCCGACGATCACCGTGGCATTTTCTGCCGCGAATTCACGTACCGTGTTACCCACTTCATCAAATTCACCGATGGTCATGTCCAACCCGGCGGTCACATTCACCAGAATGCCGCGCGCACCGGAAATATCAATATCCTCCAGCAAGGGGCTGGCAATCGCCATTTCCGCCGCCTCACGCGCCCGCTCATCACCATTGGCCTGACCGGTGCCCATCATCGCCAACCCCATTTCCGACATCACGGTTTTTACATCGGCAAAATCGACATTCATAATGCCCGGCTGGGTGATTAGCTCGGCAATGCCCTGCACCGCTCCCAGCAGAATATCATTGGCTACCTTGAAGGCATCCAGCAGACTGACGTTCTTGCCCAGCACGCTGAGCAGTTTTTCATTAGGAATGGTAATCAGCGAATCGACATTCTGCTTCAATTCATCAATCCCGCTGGTCGCGGCATCCATCCGTTTTCTGCCTTCAAAGGGAAACGGCTTAGTCACCACGGCGACAGTAAGAATGCCCATTTCCTTGGCGATCTGGGCCACTACGGGCGCACCGCCGGTTCCCGTGCCACCGCCCATGCCGGCGGTAATGAAGAGCATGTCCGCGCCGTCCAGCACTTCCTGGATCCGTTCCCGATCTTCCATGGCGGCCTGGCGGCCGATTTCCGGATTGGCGCCGGCCCCCAGTCCTTTGGTGATATTGCTGCCCAGTTGCAACACCGTTCGCGCCGTGGTGTTACGAATGGCCTGGGCATCGGTATTGGCGCAAATAAAATCCACGCCTTCGATACTCTGTTGCACCATGTGTTCGACCGCATTACCACCGCCGCCGCCTACGCCGATGACCTTGATCACGGCACTCTGACTGTTGGTATCCATTAATTCAAACATAATTCACCCTCCTCACTGATAAAATCGTAACTAGATTTAAAAATTGCCCTGAAACCAGCTTTTCATGCGCAGCAATACGCTACGCATCCCACCGCCCATACGCGCCTCTGACTCACGTATGGCCCGATTTTGATGTCCAAACAACAACAGGCCTACGCCAGTGGCGTGGATCGGATTACGCACCACATCAATCAAACCAGTGACAAACTGCGGCAATGCCTTGCGCACCGGCATGTGAAAAATCTCTTCGGCCAGATCCACCGCGCCTTCCATCTTTGAACTGCCCCCGGTCAGAACGATACCGGCGGCGCAGAGATCTTCGAAACCACTGCGGCGCAGCTCCGCCTGAATCAGGGTGAACAGCTCCTCGTAACGGGGTTCCACCACTTCCGCCAGAGTCTGGCGCGCCAGCCGCCGGGGGGGACGATCGCCCACGCTCGGCACTTCAATCGTTTCCTCAACACTGGCCAATTGGGTCAGGGCGCAGGCGTACTTGATCTTGATTTCCTCGGCATACTGGGTCGGCGTGCGTAGCGCCACGGCAATGTCATTGGTCACCTGATCACCGGCAATCGGAATCACGGCAGTGTGGCGAATCGCGCCTTCCGTAAACACCGCAATATCCGTGGTGCCGCCACCGATATCCACCAGACACACGCCCAGCTCCTTTTCATCTTCGGTCAGCACCGCCTGGCTGGAGGCCAGCTGTTCGAGAATGATGTCATCGACTTCCAGGCCACAACGGCGTACGCACTTGATGATGTTCTGGGCTGCGGATACCGCTCCGGTGACCATATGCACCTTGGCTTCCAGGCGCACGCCGGACATGCCTACGGGTTCGCGGATGCTCTCCTGCTGATCGATCAAAAACTCCTGCGGCATGATGTGCAGGATTTTCTGATCGGCGGGGATGGCGACCGCACGAGCCGCATCGATCACCCGGTCCACATCAGCCGGGGTCACTTCCTTGTCGCGAATGGCGACAATGCCGTGGGAGTTCAGACTGCGAATATGGCTGCCGGCAATCCCGGCAAACACCGAATGGATTTGGCACCCGGCCATCAGCTCGGCCTCTTCGACCGCACGCTGGATCGACTGCACGGTGGATTCAATATTCACCACCACGCCTTTCTTCAGCCCTCGGGAGGGATGCGAACCCAGTCCAATCACTTCGACTTCATTGTCTTCGGTTATTTCACCAACGATGGCCACGACTTTCGACGTACCGATGTCCAGGCCGACAATCAGATTTTTTTCTGTCTTTTTCGACACGGAAGCTTACTCCCCACCCTTATCAATTTGCTGTTTTAATGTTTTGTTCCACTGGACCGCCATGCCGTTGCTGTAGCGCAGATCGACCCGCGCAATTTCCGCAGCATGTGCGCCCAGCAATTTTTTGTAGACCGCAATAAAACGTTGTAACCGCACCTGGATCTGCTTGCGTCCCAGCACCAGTTCGATGCTCTCGTTCGATGGCAGCTTCAGATACAGCGTCAATGCCCGCCGCGAATTCATCTGTACTTCACGGATACCCAGGCCGATACTCGCCAGCAGGGCGCTATCCTGCCGATACTGTTCACCCATCACGCCAAGCATATCTTCCGGCCCGCTAAACAATGGCAGCCACGACGGGTAGCGGGTCGTTACCGGCTTGAATATCTGCCCCGCCTCATTCACCAGACCGCCCTTTGCCCAGCGCGCCAGGGGTTTTTGCTCTACGACCTCAACGCCTAAAGTATCCGGCCAGATTCGGCGCACCGAGGCCTGCGCCACCCAGGGTAACTGCTCCACACGCCGTTTCACGGCGTCAATGTCAACACCGAAAAAACCCTGGTTGGCTTTTTCCACCACCGCCCGGCGCAGCCTGTTTTCATCCAGATGCACCAACACGCCCTGTACCCGGATCTTGGTGATGGGCAGGGTCGCTGGATCCTTCAGCAGAGCCAGGCACCAGCCCAAGAGCGCCATTATTCCCAGCAATAGCAACAGGCTGCCCAGTATCTTGAGACGCGGACCCGCTTTTATGCACCAGTCGCGGCTATGCGGAGCAGAAATTACCGCCTGGGAATTAGCCGCCATGGGTCGCCTCCCCCACCGTTGTCTGCATCTGCGCAAGCTCCAGCGTCTGCGCCAGAATGCGGCAGACCAGTTCATCAAAGTTCATGCCTGCCGCCTTTGCCGCCATCGGCACCAGACTGTGACTGGTCATGCCCGGCACACTGTTGATTTCAATTACCCAGGGCGTTCCCTCTTTGTCACACATCACGTCCACCCGTCCCCAGCCAGTGGCCCCCACCGCATTGAAAGCGGACAGTGCCAGATCCTGCAAACGCTTTTCGTCTGTCTGTGACAGGCCACAGGGACAGTGATAGCGGGTTTCATCCGACTGATACTTGGCGGCATAGTCATAAAAGGCATGGCTGGTTTCAAGCTGAATCACGGGCAGCGCCTGCTGTCCGAGAATCGCTACGGTGTATTCCGCACCTTCGATCCAGCGCTCGGCTATCACCGCGCCCTGATACTCTACCGCCTGTCGCCAGGCCGGTAATAATTCTTCCACCTGCCCGACCTTGCTCATGCCCAGGCTGGAGCCTTCCAACACCGGCTTGATCATCAGCGGCAGTCCCAGGCGGGCCTGCACAAACTCCATGTCGGTGCTTTCATCCAGCACCGCATAAGCCGGCGTCGGGATTCCCACGCCTTCGAAAAACTGTTTGCACCGCAGCTTGTCCATGCTCAGAGCCGACGCCAGCACGCCGCTACCGGTATAGGGAACATTCAGGATATCCAGCGCCCCCTGAATCACGCCGTCTTCGCCACCGGGACCGTGCAGAATAATAAAGGCACGATCAAAACTGCCCCGCCGAAGGGTGTCCAGCACCGTGGCTTTCTGCACATCGACGCCCCAGGCATCGACTCCGGCGCGCTTCAGCCCATCCAGCACTGCCTGGCCGCTCTGCAAAGACACTGCGCGCTCCGCCGACCAGCCGCCCATGAGCACGGCCACCTTGCCAAACGCTTTCACATCGAGATCTATGAGCCGTTCTTCAGGCAGCATGCCTTTCTCCCATAATCCTGACTTCACGCACCAGTTCAACGCCATATTCAGCCTTCACCTGTTGTTCGATTTTCTCAATCAGGGTTTCGATATCCGCCGCGCAGGCATTACCGGTATTGACAATAAAATTCGCATGTTTGCCCGATACACAGGCGCCGCCGACACAACAGTTCTTCAGCCCCGCCGCCTCAATCAAACGGGCGGCATAGTCATCCGGTGGATTGCGGAACACCGAACCGGCACTGGGCTGCCGGGTCGGCTGGGTGGTGCTGCGCCGGGCCAGGTGGGTCTTGATCTGCTGCAAACTTTCGACGCTGTCACCGGCGTCAAGTTGCAGGGTTGCCGCCACAAACCATTCGTCCAGGGGTCCAATTACACGACGATAAGCCACCTCGAATTCATTCGCGCGACGCAGATACAAGCGACCCTGTCGATCCACGGTTTCCACCGACTCGACCAGATCCCAGATCTCTCCTCCCAGGGCACCAGCATTCATGGCCAGCCCACCGCCCACCGTGCCGGGAATACCGCACAGAAATTCTGTTCCGCGCAGGCCCTGACGGGCGCATTGGCGCGCCAGTTGCGGCATCGCCAGTCCGACCTCAACCCGCAGGCGCTCATGCTCCAGAAACTGCAGTTCGTTCATCACCCCGCTGGTGCAAATCACCACCCCCGGCAGGCCGCCATCACGAACCAGGATATTACTGCCCAGCCCCAGCCAAAGCAGGGGTAGATCCTCGTCCAGCGCGGCAATGAACTGTGCCAGATCGGCAATATCCGCCGGTTGATAAAACTGCGCCGCCCGCCCGCCTACGCGCCAGGAGGTATGCGCCGACAGAGGTTCCTGTAGGCGCAATTCGCCGCGTATGGGCGGGGACTGTTTTGTATTCAGCATCGGCATCACTCCTCAGGCCCCCGTTTCCAGTTGCTGTTTCAGCTTCGCCGCGGCCACACCAATATTGCCTGCGCCCAGCGTCAGCAGAATATCGCCATCCTGCAGCACGCCCTTGAGGGTTTCCGCCAGCGCATCAATCTGCTTGACAAACACCGGCTCGACCTGCCCACGCAGGCGAATGGCGCGTGACAGGGCGCGGCTATTGGCCCCGGTAATAGGCGTCTCACCGGCGGCATAGACTTCCAGCAGCACCAGCGCGTCCACCTCGGACAACACCATGGTGAAATCCTCGAACAAATCGCGGGTGCGGGTGTAGCGGTGCGGCTGAAAAGCCAGCACCAGGCGGCGTTGCGGCCAGCCTTCACGGATGGCCTTGATGGTCGCCGCCACTTCACGCGGATGATGGCCATAGTCATCCACATGCAGCACGCGTCTGCCGCCAAGATCATAGTCACCGTTGATCTGGAAACGCCGTCCGATACCGGCAAAATTCTTCAGCGACCGCACGACCGCCTCGTCGGCAATGCCAATCTCGTGCGCCACGGCGATGGCTGCCAATGCATTGAGAACGTTGTGCTGGCCCGGCATATTCAGATCGATTTTCAGCCAGTCTTTTTTGTCCTTGCGCGAAACCCGAAAGTGGGTACAGGCGCCGATCTGCTGCAAATCCGTCGCATAGATGTCGGCGCTGTCGTCCAGGCCGTAACTGAGCACCGGCCGGGTCACCTCGGGCAACAATTTTCTAACTTCCGGATCATCCACACACAGCACCGCTAGCCCGTAGAAGGGTAAATGGTGCAAAAATTCGAGGAAGGTCTGGCGCAATACGTTGAAGTCGCCACCATAGGTTTCCATGTGATCGGCATCGATGTTGGTCACCACCGCCATCATCGGTTGCAGGTGCATAAAAGACGCATCACTCTCGTCCGCCTCCGCCACCAGATAGCGTCCTGCGCCCAGACGCGCATTGCTGCCGGCACTGTTGAGCCGCCCGCCAATCACGAAAGTAGGGTCCACGCCGCCCTCCGCCAGGACGCTGGCAATCAGACTGGTGGCAGTAGTCTTGCCGTGAGTACCGGCTACCGCGATACCAAACCGGAAACGCATGAGTTCGGCCAGCATTTCTGCACGCGGAACCACTGGAATGCGTTGCGCATGCGCGGCCACGACTTCCGGGTTATCCTGTTTGACCGCGCTGGACACCACCACCACATCACTGCCGCTAATGTTTTCCGCAGCATGGCCAAAGATGACCTCGGCACCCTGCTTCAGCAGACGCCGGGTCACCGTGTTTTCCTGTAGATCCGAACCGCTGACGGTATAGCCCAGGTTGCGCAACACTTCGGCAATACCACCCATACCCGCACCGCCGATGCCCACGAAATGAATCCGGCGAATACGGCCCATGCCCGGCTCACCGCGGGCATTACCCAGATCGGTCTCACGGCGGCCATAATTGCGTGTCAACCGCTCAGCCATGAGCCGCCTCCAGACAACGTTTGGCCACGAGCCGGGTAGCCCCCGGCATGGCCGCCCCCCGCGCCGCCATCGCCATTTTCAACAGGCCTTGGCGACCTTTTTTCATCAGCTCGGACAGCATCCGGTAGAGACTGTCTGCACTCAACTGAGTTTGCGGCAAGAGTTTGGCGGCGCCGGCACGCACCAGAAAACGGGCATTGGCGCTCTGGTGATCGTCCACGGCATGGGGATACGGCACCAGGATCGATCCCCCCCCGGCCACCGCCAGCTCGGAAACCGTCAGCGCCCCGGCCCGGCAGATCACCAGATCCGCCCAGGCGTAGGCGGCATCCATATCCTCGATAAATTCCATGATCTTCGCCTCAATCCCCCGCTGCTCATAATCCGCCTCGCCGGCCGCCTGTTTGCCGACACCCGTTTGATGCCAGACATGCGGCCGGTGAGCCGCGTCAAAATTTTCCAGCGCGGCGGGCAGCGTCTCATTCAACGCCAGCGCCCCCAGGCTGCCGCCAATGACCAGCAGGTTCAGGCGGCCTTTGCGCATGGCAAAGCGCTCATCCGGCGCCGGCAACCGGGCAATGGACTCGCGCACCGGATTGCCCACAATCTCCACCCGGCGGGTCTTGCGAAACGCGCCGGGAAAGGCCGCCATAACCTTGTCGGCAATACGGCCCAGCAACCGGTTGGTCAGCCCGGCAATCGCATTTTGTTCGTGAATCAGCAATGCGCGACCCAGAATAAAGGCCGCGACACCGCCGGGTCCCGTAACAAACCCCCCCATGCCCAGTACCGCATGCGGACGCAGCCTGACCAGGATTCTAAGTGCCTGTAACAGAGCCAGGTTCAGGCGCAGTGGTGCCAGCAACCAGCCGCCCAGTCCCTTTCCGCGCAGGCCGCCCACCGAAATCGTGTAAAGGGGAAAACCGGCCCGGGCCACCACCCGTGCTTCCAGCCCCTTGCGCGTCCCCAGCCAGCTCACGCTCACATTCTGCTGGCGCAGATACTCAGCCACCGCCAGCGCCGGATAGACATGCCCGCCCGTGCCACCCGCCATGATCAGGATACGGCAGGGCATCGGGGATTTCGCTTTGTCAGACATGCCCTGTCCTCCCCCGGCGGGAGACCCTGACAACAGAATCGCGCCGTACCGATCCGGTACGGGTTTCATATTCGATTCGCAACAACAGAGCCATCGCGACGCACATGACCATCATGCTGCTGCCACCATAGCTCATCAGCGGCAGGGTCAGCCCCTTGGTCGGCAACACGCCCATGTTGACGCCGATATTGATAAAGGCCTGTAGACCAATCCAGATCCCCAGCCCATACGCCATATAGGCCATGAACAATTCCTCCTGCTTTTCGGCTCGTTGGCCGATGTACAGCGCACGCAGGACGATGACAAGAAACAGGATGATCACCAGGACCGCCGCCACCAGTCCCAGCTCCTCGGCTATCACTGCAAACAGAAAATCGGTATGCGCCTCGGGCAGATAGAACAGTTTCTGTACGCTGGATCCCAAGCCCACACCCAGCCATTCACCACGGCCAAAGGCGATCAGGGCCTGGGTCAACTGGAAGCCGCTGTCGAAAGGATCGGCCCAAGGATTTAAAAAAGTAGTCAGCCGCGCCATGCGATAGGGCGCCGCCACCGCCAGCATCCCCAGCATGCCCAACATGCCCAGTCCCAGCAGGAAAAACTGCAACAGACGTGCGCCACCCAGCCACATCATGCCCATAGCGATAGCCATCATCACACACACTGCACCGAAGTCCGGTTCCAGCAACAGCAGCATCGACAAGATCACCATCAGGGCCAGCGGGCGTAAAAACCCCCCGGCCTGATTGCGCACGGCCTCATTATGGCGCAGCAGATAACCGGCCAGATAAACCACCACGAACAGTTTCACCACTTCTGAGACCTGCAGGTTGATCGGCCCCAGGGCGAGCCAGCGCAGACTGCCATTCACTTCCCGGCCCAGGCCGGGGACAAACAGCAACAACAGCAACAGTACGCTGGCCATAATTAAATAGGGTCCGGCAGCCTGCCACAGCCGCATGGGCAAGTACCAGACGCCCCAGGCCAGTCCCAGCCCCATGCACACATAAATACTTTGGCGAATGAGAAAATAAAAAGGCTGGCCGGTCTTTTGCTCGGCCATCGAAATAGAGGCCGAACCCACCATCACCAGCCCCAGCATCAGCAGGCTAACAGCCGGCACTACCAACCAGGGATCCAGCGACAGCAATAGGCTCCCCTGATCGGCAGATGCCGAAACGCCGTCCTGTCTAATCGCCTGCAGGCTCATTTAAGCTGGCCCTCCACCTGTTCCAT
Organism: Gammaproteobacteria bacterium; assembly: GCA_011052165.1. Classification (GTDB taxonomy): domain Bacteria; phylum Pseudomonadota; class Gammaproteobacteria; order UBA6429; family Thiohalophilaceae; genus JAADGZ01. Next base: position 19,568 of record DRJN01000461.1, on the reverse strand, counting down.
GAATACCTCGCCGCGTTGCTCAAAACCCGAAAACATATCAAAACTGGCGCAGGCCGGTGACAGCAGCACGGCATCACCCGGCCGGGCAATCCTGGCGGCGCATGTTACCGCTTCGCTCATGTCCTGCACATGGCAAAGGTTCGGGGCATCCGCGCCCAGGACACGCTGCAACGCCGCTTCGATCACAGCACCATCTTCGCCCAGCAGGACCACGGCCCGCGCCCGCTGCGCCAGCGGCCCGGCCAGCGGCCTAAAGTCCTGCCCCTTGCCCTGACCCCCGGCGATGAGGACGATATGCTCTGCTTCAACACCATTGATGGCCGCCAGCGCGGCCCCCACATTGGTGGCCTTGGAATCGTTGTACCAGTTCACACCTTGATATTCCCCCAGCCACTGGCAACGGTGAGGCAGGCCGCCGAAGTGTTGCAGGGTCTCAAGCATGGCCATCATCGGCAGCCCGGCCGCCTGTCCCAGCGCCAGCGCCGCCAAGGCATTGGCGAGATTGTGCCGGCCACGCAGGCGCAGCCTGGCAACCGGCATCAGGGCCTCATGGCCCAGGCACAGCCAGTCTTCGCCACGCTCGTCACAAAGTCCAAAATCCTCTTCCGCTGCGGGTTGCAGGCCAAAATGAATGAGCCGCCGCCCACAGCGGAGCATGTCCAGCGTCGCCGTCACCCGCGCATCGTCACGATTCACGATCAGCGCATCGCTGCCGTGGAAAACCCGCGCCTTGGCAGCGACATAGTCTGCGAGGCTGGTATAACGATCCATGTGATCTTCACTGATATTGAGAATGGTCGCCGCCACCGTCTCCAAACTGTGGGTGGTTTCAAGCTGGAAGCTGGACAGCTCCAGCACATACAGATCATGCGCCGGCTGATCATCCGACTGATCCAGGAGATCCAGCACCGGGACACCGATGTTGCCGCCCAGCGCCACATGCCGTCCGGCTGCCCGCGCCATCTCCCCGACCAGGGTAGTCACGGTGCTCTTGCCATTGGAACCCGTGATCGCGATCACGGGGGCGCGCACCAGACGGGCAAACAGCTCCACATCGCCCAGTATCTCGGCACCGCGCGCCCGCGCTTCCGCCACCAGTGGCTCGCGCAGGGAAACACCGGGACTGAGCAGAAGTATATCCGCACGTTCAAAGGCCTCAGCCTCAAAACCACCGACGAATACGGTGGTGCCGGATAGTTCCCTGGACAGCACTTCCAGGCCCGGCGGGTTGACGCGATTATCGGTCACCACTACCTCCACCCCCTGCGCCACCAGAAAACGGGCGCAGGAAAGACCCGTCGCGCCCAGCCCGACGATCAGCACCCGTTGCGCGCGCAGCCTGTCCAGAATCGTATTTTCCTCAGTCATATTTTTTTCTATCGCCAGCAGCATGCTTAACGAACCTTCAGCGTGGCCAGACCGATCAGCACCAGAATCACGGTGATGATCCAGAAACGCACGATCACGCGCGGCTCCGGCCAGCCCTTGAGTTCAAAATGATGATGCAGGGGCGCCATGCGAAAAATCCGCCGACCCGTGAGTTTGTAGGAGGCCACCTGTAGAATGACCGATACGGTTTCCATCACGAACACGCCGCCCATGATGAAAAGCACGATCTCCTGACGCACCATTATGGCCACAACGCCCAGCGCTGCACCCAGCGCCAGCGCGCCCACGTCGCCCATAAAAACCTGTGCGGGGTAGGCGTTGAACCAGAGAAAGCCCAGCCCGGCGCCGACAATGGCACCACAGAAAATCACCAGCTCACCGACGCCCGGTATGTAGGGAATAGACAAATAGGCCGAAAACACTACATGCCCGGTAAGATAGGCAAATACGGCCAGAGCCCCGGCCACCATCACCGTCGGCAAAATAGCCAGCCCGTCAAGGCCATCGGTAAGGTTCACCGAATTACTGCTGCCGACAATCACGAAATAACTCAACAGCACATAGCTGCCCAGACTCATCGGAATCGCCACATCCTTGAATATCGGCACAATCAGTTGCGTGTCGGCCGGACTGGTCGCACTGACATAGAGATAAACGGCGGCGCCGAGACCGGCCACTGACTGCCAGAAATACTTGTAACGCGCGCTCAGACCGCGGGGATCCCGCCGTACCAATTTCTTGTAGTCATCCACCCAGCCGATAAGGCCAAACATGGCCGTGGTGATCACCGCCACCCAGACATAGCGGTTGGTCAGGTCCGACCACAACAAGGTGCTGACAAAAATGGCCACCAGAATCAGCGCACCGCCCATGGTCGGGGTGCCGGCTTTGCTGAAATGACTTTCCGGGCCATCCTCGCGCACCGTCTGGCTGATGTTGTACTTGCTCAGTTTGCGGATCATCACCGGACCGATAATAAAAGAAATCAGCAAGGCGGTGAGCACGCCGAGGATCGCGCGCAGGGTCAGGTAGTTGAAGACATTGAAGCCGCTGTATATTTCCTGCAGGTACCGGGCTAAATGATAAAGCATCTCAACAACCCTCCCCGTCGACACTCAACGCATGGACGATTTTATCCATTTGCATGCGCCGTGAGCCTTTTACCAGCAAGGTGACATCGGCGTCGAGATCTTCGTGCAGGCGTTCGAGCATGCTGCTGTGGCTGCTAAAGATCTGCGCCTCCCCGCCAAAGGCCGTCGCCGCCGCACGCGATAACGCACCCAGGGTATAAAGACGCTGCACGCCGCTGGCGCGCGCCTGTTCACCTGTCTGTGCATGCAGCATTTTTTCGTCCTTCCCCAGTTCAGCCATATCCCCCAGCGCCAGAAAATGGCGCCCGGAGAAATCCTGCAGGACCTCCAGAGCGGCTTTTATCGAAGCCGGGTTGGCATTGTAGGTATCATCGAGAATACGGCTTCCCGCTACTCCAGTCTTTAATTGCAACCGTCCGGGCACCGTCTGCATCGCTTCCAGTCCGACCCGAATCGAAGCCGGATCAACACCGACCGCCATGGCAACGGCGCTGGCGGCCAGCGCATTCATAAGATTGTGCCGCCCTGGCAGGGCCAGTCTGAGATCAAACTCACCTTCCGGCGTATTTATTTTCACCTGGCCATCGGTCGCAGGCCAGCTTGCGTGCACGTCCGCTTTAGCCACACTGGCAAAATCCAGGCAGCGCAGGTTTCGCTTTTCATTTGCCATAATCTTATGCCACAGCGAGACAAAGGCATCATCGGCATTCATCACCGCGCACCCCCCTGCCGCCAGGCCGGAATAAATTTCGCCCTTGGCCTGGGCCACACCTTCGAGACTGCCAAAGCCCGCCAGATGTGCGGCCGCTGCATTGGTGATCAAAGCCACATCGGGGACCGCCAGTTCGCTTAGATATGCAATCTCTCCGGCGTGGTTGGCGCCCATTTCAATCACCGCATAGTCGTATGAGGAGTTCAGGCGCAGCAGGGTCAGGGGCATACCGATGTCATTGTTCAGATTACCGCGCGTCGCCAGCACCCGGCCTTTGCGGCTGAAAATACTGGCCAGCATGTCCTTCACCGTAGTCTTGCCGTTACTGCCGGTCACCGCCACCAGCGGCAGGCTGAAACGCTGGCGCCAGGCTTGCGCCAGCAGCCCCAGTGCCCGGCGGCTGTCATCGACGATCAGCGCAGGCGCCACGCCCCTGTCCCGTTCCAGTAAACAGGCGGCGGCGTCACTTTTCAGAGCTTTTTCAGCAAAGGTATTACCATCGAAATTCGGCCCGCTCAGGGCGATAAACAACTCGCCCTTTTGCAGGCTGCGCGTGTCCGTACTCACGCCTTTAAGCAGAATATCCGCGCCCTGCACGGCGACGCTCATGCCCGCCGCACGCAGCACTTTTGCAGCCTCATACAAAGGCATGCAGAATCCCCGCGAGCAGGTCATATCGGCCTGCGCGCTCATGCTTCACCCACTTTTTTCAACAACTGTTTTTTCGCCTCGCCCACATCACTGAAGGGCCGTTTGTCTGCGCCAGTAATCTGATAATCTTCATGGCCTTTGCCGGCAATCAGCACCACATCTCCGGCCTGCGCCTGAGTAATCGCCAGCGCGATGGCGGCGGCGCGATCCGCTTCGAGCATGAACGCTTTATCCTCACCTATGCCCTGCTGGATATCCGCCAGAATCTTTTCCGGCGCTTCCCGGCGCGGGTTGTCGTTGGTCAATATGATCTGATCCGCCAGCCGTGCCGCCACTTTACCCATCAGCGCACGCTTGCCCTGATCACGGTTGCCACCACAACCAAACACACACCAGCATTGTTCACGGGTATGTTCCCGCACCGCCAGCAAGGCCTGTTCCAGAGCATCGGGCGTGTGCGCATAATCCACCACCACCAGGGGTTGCTCGCCTCCACCCAGACACTGCATACGCCCGGCCACCGGTTTCAGCGTCTGCAAACGGGCCATGATCTGTTTCAACGGCCACCCTTTTTGCCCCAGTACCGCCAGCACGGCCAGCACATTACTGGCACTGAAGCGACCCAGCAGGGGGACATGTAAGGGCGAGGAACCCCAGGGGGTCACGACCTGCATGGACAAGCCCTGCGCATTGAGTCTCAAATCCTGCGCCAGAACATCGGGTTGATTCTGCCCTTGCAGCCCGTAGCGAATAATTGACAAGCCCTCTCGCTGCGCCAGCTCGGTGGCCAGTTCACGGCCATAGGGGTCATCCACATTGATCACCGCCTGTTTCAGGCCCGGCACGGCAAACAGCCCGGCCTTAACCTGGGCATAAGTCTGCATATCGCCGTGATAATCCATATGATCACGGCTGAGGTTGCTGAACACGGCACAGTCAAACCGAATGCCCTTCACCCGCCCCTGCGCCAGCGCGTGCGAGGACACTTCCATGCTGATCCCGGTCACCGCCCGTGCGCGCATCTCGGCCAGCCACCGATGACTGCGCAGAGCATCGGGGGTGGTGTAGCCGGTGGACTGTAATTCAGCCTCCGCAGCATCCGGCGTCAGAACACCCACGCCCAGCGTGCCCATAACCCCGCAGGCCCCATCCGCCACCAAACACTGAGCCAGGTACTGGCTAATCGAAGTCTTCCCATTAGTGCCGGTAATACCGGTAATCGACAGGTATTTCGAAGGCTCATCATAGAAACGATCGGCGATCAGGCCCAGCTTCGAGGCCAGCCCGGCCACCGCAATCAGCGGAATTTTCCCGCCCGCCGCCGCCGTCCTCCAACCCAGTTCTACTGCTGGCAAATCGGCTTCGCTTTCCCAGAGCACCGCCTGCGCGCCCTGCGCAATCGCCGCATCGATGAAGGCGCCGGCCTTATGCCCTGTGCTACCCAGACTATTCAGCGCAATAAAAATATCGCCGCCACGAAGTACCCGGCTGTCCGGACAAAGCCCGGTCACCACCCGGTCGGCTTCGGCCGGCAGATGGACAATATCTGTCAATAACTCTCTGAGCATCATCGGTTTGACCACCACTGCGCTCATCATGGAGGGCCTCCCGCACGGGCAATGGAGAGTGCGGCCAGCGTCACCGGTTGGCTGGAAACATCGTCCGGCGGAATATTCAACAGACGCAAAGCGCCGGACATCACCCGCGCAAAGACCGGCGCCGCCACCAGGCCACCATAATAAACCCCGTTACGCGGCTCATTCACCACCACCACCATCACCAGGCGGGGGTTGCTGGCCGGGGCCATACCCGCGAAAACGGAGACATAACGATCATCACTATAGCCTCCGCCCACCGCTTTTTTCATGGTTCCGGTCTTACCGGCCACGCGATACCCGGGAATTGCGGCACGGGTACCGGTACCGCCTTTTTCCACCACCCTCTCCATCATGCGCCGCACGGCCCGGGCAATATTAACCGGCATCACCTGCTTACCCCGAAGAACCGCATCATCGGCTGATGGAGGTAAAAAACGCACCGGTAGCTCCCGGCCATCATTGGCCAGTACCATATAGGCCCGCGCCAGTTGCAGGGCGGTCACCGACACGCCATAGCCGTAGGCCAGACTTGCGCGTTCGACGGCAGGCCAGGGGTGACTGCGGGTGAACACACCGCTGACTTCACCGGGAAATCCACTGCCGGTGGTCTCGCCAAAGCCCACCCGGGCATAAGCGCGCCAGAGGCGATCCGGATCGAGCGACAGCGCTATCTTACTGGCGCCGACATTGCTGGATTTCTGAATCACAGTGGATACGCTGATGAGGCCGTAATCGCGGGCATCGTGGATGAGATAACGGCCAATCCTGAAGACACCCGGCGTTGTATCGATAAGCGTCTGCGGCGTATACTTGCCGCTTTCCAGCGCGGCCGCCACGGTAAAGGGTTTCGCCGTCGAACCGGGTTCAAAGACATCGGTGACCGCGCGATTGCGATAGTTTGCGCCGCGCAACTGGTCCCGATCGTTGGGGTTGTAGGACGGCTGGTTGACCATCGCCAACACTTCGCCGGTGCGCGAATCCAGAATCACGGCCGAAGCGGAACGCGCATTCTGTTTAATCACCATGCGCTTCAGCTCACGGTAAGCGAGGTATTGCAGCCGACGATCGAGACTCAGCACCAGATCCTTGCCCGGATGGGCTTTGCGAATCAGTTCAATATGTTTAACGACCCGCCCCAGACGATCTTTCAGCACCCGTTGCGAACCCGGCACACCCTGCAACCAACTGTTCCAGGCCAGTTCCATTCCCTCCTGCCCCACATCGTCCACGTTGGTAAAACCCAGCACATGAGCCGCCACTTCACCAGTCGGATAGTAACGCTGATATTCACGCCGCAGGGAGACGCCGGGAATTTCCAGGGCCATGACCTCAGCCGCCAGATGCGGTACAATATGCCGTTTAATATAAACAAATTCCCGTTTTCGCCGCGGCAACACCTCGCGTTCCAAATCGCTGACTTTCATCTTCAGCAGGCGGGCAATGCGCGGCCATTGCTCATGCGCACGAATAAAATCCTTCGGCTGCACCCAGACCGAATCCACCGGCGTACTAATCGCCAGCGGCTCACCGTTACGATCCAGGATCATGCCCCGGTGCGCCGCTATCGGCATCACCCGTAAATAGCGGGCATCCCCCTGATGCTGGAGAAAATCCTTGCGCAATACATCCAGATCCACGCTCCGCCAGAGCAACAACAGAGCCGCTGTCAGCACCAACACCACCACCACGCCGAGGCGAAAGGGCCTGACGGGTTGATTGCCTGCACTGTGTTTATTCACTCGATGTCCGCTCGCTCATCATGGTTTGACGATTTTAACAATAATGATCTTTTTATATTCTATTGACGTCATATTCAGTTGCTGACGCGCCAGTTTTTCGATGCGCCCACTGGTCGCCCAGGCACTCTGCTCCAGTTGTAACTGCCCCCATTCCACGTCCATTGCATCGCGCGTTTTTTGCAGGCTGTTCAGTTCCACAAACAGTTTACGACTCTGGTGCTTGCTATAAACCACCGCCAGCGCTGAGAACTCCACCAGCGCCATTAAAAGCAAAAGCGGAACGAGAGACGGCATTTTCACGCTCGCCTCAGTCCAGCCGTTCAGCCACACGCATAATCGCACTGCGCGCTCGCGGATTTTGCGCAAGCTCGATCTCGCCGGCACGTACCGCCTTGCCCCGCAGACGCAGACTCGGATTGAGCTGGGCCTGAGTGACAGGCAAATCCGGCGGAAAAGCATCCCCGCGGGCGGCATCACGCATGAAACGCTTCACCCGCCGGTCTTCCAGTGAATGAAAACTGATGACGACCAAGCGCCCTCCCGGCCTGAGGATCGCATCCGCCTGTTCCAGTACCTGTTCCAGATCATCCAGCTCGCGATTGATGTAAATACGGATAGCCTGAAAACTGCGCGTGGCCGGATCCTTGCCTTTTTCCCAGGCAGGATTCGCCTCAGCCACAATGTCAGCCAGTTGTTTGGTGGTAATAATGGGCTTTTTCCTGCCCGCCTGAACAATGGCGCGGGCAATACGCCGGGCAAACCGCTCTTCACCGTATTCTTTTAATACTTGCACAATCTCCTGTTCCCGGGCCCCCGCCAGCCATTCGGCGGCGGACTGTCCCTGCTGCGGATTCATGCGCATATCCAGCGGCCCCTCTTTCTGAAAGCTGAAACCACGGCTGGCATCATCCAGTTGGGGTGACGACACGCCCAGATCCAGCAGAATGCCATCCACCTGACCGATCCGGCCCAGAGCGGCAACGTGCTGCTTCATCATGGCAAAGCTGTCCTGTCGGATGATAAAGCGCGGATCATGGGCAAAATGCCGGTTCGCCGCCTCAATAGCCTCGGGATCCTTGTCCAGGGCCAACAATTTTCCCTCATCGTTCAAAGCCTCCAGAATAGCGGCGCTATGGCCTCCCCGGCCAAAAGTCCCATCCACATAACAGCCCGCAGGAGTAATGTTCAGCGCGGCCAGCGCCTCATCCAGGAGCACCGGCCGATGTTTAGTCTGCTGCATCATCATTTATAGCGACAACGACTCAAGCTGTTCAGAGGCTTTGAGATTACCGTTGCTCACCAGCATCTCCTCACACTGCTTGTTCCAGGTTTGTTCGTCCCAGATTTCAAACTTGTTGGCCTGCCCCACCAGGGCAATGTGCTTATCCAGCCCGACCACCTTGCGCAAATTTGGTGGCAGGAGAATCCGCCCGTTGCCATCCATATCCAGATCGGCAGCATGACCAATCAGAATCCGCTGATATCGCCGGGTCTCGGGATCCACGTTTTTCAGACCCTGTAAATCCCGCTCCAGAACTTCCCAATCCGGCAGGGGATAAAGCAGCAGACAGGGATCGCACACATCCCGTGTCACCACCACCTGGCCCTCGCACTGACTAAGCAGACGCTCGCGATAGCGACTCGGGATCGCCATGCGCCCCTTTGCATCCAGATTGAGTGTATTTATACCGCGTAACAAACGCCTGCTCCTGAAGTCTGTCGGAACATCAGGGTCTCGGAACCCATTTATCCCCACATTGATCCACTTTGATACACTATAGGTAGGAGACGCCCCTGGTGTCAAGCTGACAAACCTACAAAAACAAGAATTCTTTCTTTAATGACAATGACTTAGAGCAGTGGACTAAAGTGGTTAAAGAGCCGAAAACCACCCTTTTCGCAGGGACGGAAGACAGGCAAAACAATAACTTGCAGTGAATTTATAAAGTAGCTTAGGAGGAAGAAACTGCGCAGTATAGATCAATTATTATTTAAAAAATAAAGGAGTCGGCCGATAAGCCGGGTTCTGTCTTGGACAGCCATTCATCTGGACATACGTCACCGCATGCCTCAAGCAGCCTACCCGGGAACCGTGCGGGCCACACTTAACGTTCCCCTATTTGGCCTTGCTCCAGGTGGGGTTTACCATGCCGCCGAGTGTTACCACCGACGCGGTGCGCTCTTACCGCACCTTTTCACCCTTACCAGTCGAAACTGGCGGTATATTTTCTGTTGCACTGGCCGTAGGCTCGCGCCCCCCAGGCGTTACCTGGCACCCTGCCCTGTGGAGCCCGGACTTTCCTCCAGGAAAATTTTCCCAGCGACTGTCTGGCCGACTCCAGGATAAAGTGTACCGGATTTCAGACTCGGAATAAAATTTAGCGTAAAATGTCGAATGAAAATTGACGGGTTTCCCTTCGCTCTACAAAAATCTAAAATAAGGGTAGGATGGGTAGAACAAAGTGCGAAGTCCAGAGGGGAAGCCCACCGATCTAAGGGCTAAAAATCTATGTTTATGATAAAACCCGGTTTCACTCTTATGTGTCTTTTGCTGCTTCTAAACCACGCGGCTATGGCCTCTTATACCCTTGTCTATACCGGCAATCTAAACGGCGAACTCGAACCCTGCGGCTGTACTCTTGAGGGCGACCTTGGCGGCATCAAACGCCAGGTCACGATGATCGATCAACTGCGCCGGCAAAACCCCGATCTGCTATTTGTTTCCAGCGGCGGATTGCTGATAGCTGAAATGCCTTCAGACCGTATTCGCAGCGACTATATTCTGCGCGGCATGAAATTTTTAAATTACGATGTCATCGGCGTGCAGGCGCGGGATCTCGCCTTTGGCGCCCACTTCCTCAAACGATACAAGCTGCCCTTCATTCTCAGCAACGCGTACGGCAAACCCACCTTTGCTTATCAAAAAACGCTGCATCGCCAATCACAGTCCTTCACTTTCTTCCAGTGGTCGGTATTGCCGCCACAAACCCTGCTCAAAGATCCGCACGCTGAAACCATGTCGGCGCAGAAACGGCTCGCAAAAAAACTGGCGACGGCAAAAAACACCGGCACTATTACCGTGGTCACCACCAACCTGCGCCTGGCAGCGGCAAAAAAGATCCTGCCGCTAAAGAATATCGATATACTTATTATTCCTTCCCGTCAGGATAAATTTGCGAAACCGGTGCAAATAAAAAACACCCTGCTCCTGCAACCCGGTGCACGGGGTATGCGTCTTGGCCTGTTACAATTCGAGGTCAGAAAACACGCACAGAGAGTCCGCATCCACCACTGGCAACAGCGGATCATTTCCCTGCCAAAAACCATACCCGACTCACCACGCACCAAAACCTGGTATACCGCCTATAATGCGGCGCTCAAAACCGATTATGAAAAACAGGTGGCTCTGCGCAAACAGCGGGAACAGGGCAAAAGTCCGTATGCCGGTGCCGAAAAGTGCCGTGCCTGCCATGCGCCGGAATATCAGAAGTGGCAACAGACACGACATCCCCATGCCTACGAAGATCTTGAATCCGTGGGCAAAAATTTTGATCCCAACTGCGTCGCCTGTCACAGCGTAGGCTTCAACCGGCCTGGCGGTTTTCTGAACGCCGGACTGACCCCTCATTTAAGCGGCGTACAATGCGAATCCTGCCACGGCCCGGCACAGGCGCATGTGGACTCTGATGGAAAAACCCCCACGGGAAACCATCAGTGGAAAAAGAAACAGATATGCGCCCAGTGTCATGTGGGTATCCACAGCCCGAGCTTTAATTTAGAAACCTACTGGCCGAAGATCGCGCATGGACAGAAAACGGGGAAATGATGACTGCACTGAAGCTGGCGTGTTGTATTAACGCAGAGGGCGCGGAGGCGCGGAGTTTTTTTAGGCATGTTTGATTAAATGTAACTATTCAGCATAATTGTCAGGGAACCTTGTATGTAGGTTGGCGCTGAGCAACGCGAAGCCCAACAGGCGTGGCCTATCGCTTTAATCAGGGGCAGACAAAAGGGGCGCGACTTTTTGCGGACGCAAAAATCGGAGGTTTTTGGCTGTCCGCTGGGTTTACTCGTTAGATTTCTGTTTTAAAGAGTTTATTCCATCCTGTTTTTGTTTTCATTGAAATATGCATATCTTGTACAAAATCTGTAATATTTTTCAATACAATAGAAAATTCCTCATCATTTAATAGAGCACATAAAGAACAACAAAATGCTTGATAGTCTATAAAGTCAAAACGTTTACCTTTATAAATATAGCTACCATCTGTGACAGAAAGTTCCGTAACATCATCTGGCAATCTGCATATGAAAGTTACTGAATGATTCAGGTGACCTGTGGAATTTAGTGCATCAAGGCTATCATCCAGCCTCTTTTTTGATACCGGTTTAACAGTAATCTCATATAAATTCGTTTCGTTTCCTTCGATTTCCAACCAAATATCAGCGGGTTTCTTTGAAGTGGTATTGGTACCAAAAACACTCTCATCTCCGCCAACAACCTCGATTGCTGAAGTCCTAAATACTGCGGCTAGAAGCTGTGAAACAAGATATTGGGGAAGATTTCCTGACTCTGGGTATCTGAGTGTAAATTCTACTAATCGATTTCCCAGCATTTGCCTCGACTCAGTCGATTGTTTTATTTCAGCAAGCTGGTAACCAGTTACACTTTCAGCGTACTTCCAAAGACGAAAAAAGAAGTAATCAATTAGTCTGGCTCTTTTAGATTTTCCAGCATCCATGACAATTCTAAGGAATCTTACTGCTGCCATAGCTGCTGATTGAGGCCTTCTTCCTTTCGCCCAATCCTCATTCAATTGATCGACATTCTTAGCCACATTGAGCGGATCTGACTTTCCGCAAGGAACGCTATTTTCTTGGAGAGCGTACCAGATGCCCCCCTCAAATATAGATCGTGGGTTGCAACCATAAAAATTGTTTAATGGGTCGTAGTTTTCATTTAGATGCAAGCCGGTCAAGGCTGTGACAACCACGCCTCGAAAGCCTTTTGCATTTACTTCAATGAGTTCTGTTAGTAGTTTGTAAATCTCTGTCGAAGGCTCAAACTCTTGAAAATCTTCATTGCTCTTAGTTTTTGCAACACCGAGACGGGTATTTACATAATATTGACCAGCGCTATTCCTCTCGGCGATCTCGTTCATTCGGGAACTCCAGTAAATTCTTTGACAATTTGCTGGAGTCGTGCATTTTCTTCGATGCGTAATGCTTTCAAAAGCATCGAGAGTTCAAGCACATCAAGACGCTTCTCATATTTTTCGATCTTAGAAATATCAGATTGGTTTAAGCCAACCTGTGCCGCAAGCTCACCTTGAGAAATGCTCAGACGAATGCGCTCTTTGGCAAGTTCAGATATGAGCTTCTGATAGCGTTGGTCGAATATTGTTTTACCTTTTTTCATACTATACATCATGCTATAATCTCTAAATTATTCGAAATAGGAATATTTTAATGAAAGCGATTTCCTTGTTTAGTGGGGCTGGGGGGATGGATGTTGGATTTAGGGATGCGGGATTCCAGATCATTGCTGCAAATGAAATGGATAAACATGCTTGCGATACATTTCGCGCTAATCACCCTGACACAGTGCTTTTTGAGGGAGATATAGATGAGATTAAAACTGATCTCTCAAAATTCAAAGGAATAGATGTCGTTTTTGGCGGTCCTCCTTGTCAAGGGTTTTCAGTAGCAGGGAAGATGGATCCAGAAGACCCGAGGAGCAAACTGATATTTAGTTTTTGCTCCGTAATCGAGGATGTTCAGCCAAAGGCTTTTGTTATGGAGAATGTAAAATCACTTGGCTCACTAGCTAAATTTGAAGATGTCCGTGCTTCACTTATTTCACGTTTCCAGAAAGCTGGGTACACCGTCACTATACACATTCTAAATGCTAAGGAGTTTGGGGTTCCCCAGTCACGTGAAAGAGTATTCTTCATTGGTGTAAAGAATGGATTTAATCCGATTTTCTTATCTAATTTTCAAAGCTACAAAAAATCGGCACCAACTCTTCGCGATGTGCTAATTCCTTTAGGCAAGCCAGGATCTGAAGGTAATGATCGCGTTTGCAATGCAAAAGTTACCCTTGCCGCGAAACCTGTGCTCAGAAAATCGCCATATGCGGGGATGCTATTTAATGGACAAGGTAGACCACTAAATCCTGATGGGTGGGCAAGCACTTTACCTGCAAGTATGGGCGGCAATAGAACACCGATAATTGATGATAATCATTTATATAATGATGCGGCATCATGGGTCGAAGATTACCACCAGCACTTAATGGCCGGAGGTAAACCACAGGGTATGCATGACTCACCTTCATATCTGAGACGACTTACAATCGACGAAGCCGCTTTACTTCAAACATTCCCTAGAAACTATATATTTTGCGGACCAAGCAGCAGAGTATTCTCGCAGATTGGAAATGCTGTGCCGTGCGGACTAGCGCATGTAGTTGCAAAGTGTATAGAAAATTCATTATCCGGGATTGAAAAAGTTGACAATGCTACCGCTGAAGCAGGTCAGAATTTTGAACTAGCTCTTGCGTGAAGAAATCTAACATTGACTCATACGTTAGTTCTTAAGGGATAATTGTCTATATTCAATAAGTTACAGTTGTGTCGGGAAACTACAAACTAATATCAAAAAATGCAAAACAACGTAATTACAATAATAATCTCCAATAGAATCAATAACTTTAAAGATCCTATCTATGAACATTGACTTGATTGTTGGGCTTCGCCATAAAGATCATGGCTCAGCGCCAACCTACCTGTGTTACTCATTTCCTCAAATAACTTAAGCTGGACAATGGTTGGCGACCTTCCCCCAGTATGTTGAATAGTTACGATTAAATATTCCTTCGTCACTCCAGCGCAAGCTGGAGTCCAACAAATCGGATACTAACTGAATTTCACTGGTTCCCACGCTCCTGCTTCAGCTCCAGCCCCCGCGCATAGAGTTTTTTCTTGCGCACCCCGGTAATCTCGGTGGCCAGTGCCGCCGCCTGCTTCAGCGGCAGATCCTGCAACAGAATTTTCAGCACTCGCTCAGCATCGGCATCCAGATCATCAGGATCAGCGACGGCGGCCCCCTGCACCAGCAGCACCATTTCACCTTTACGCTGGTTGGCATCGCCCGTCACCCAGCTCGACAGCTCCGCCAGCGTACCACCACGGATGGTTTCAAAGGTCTTGGTCAATTCACGGGCCAGCACGCCCTGGCGTTGCGCACCAAAAATCGCCACCATATCCGAGAGACTATCCTCAATGCGGTGCGGGCTTTCGTAAAACAGCAAGGTCAGCGTCTCCTGCTTCAGGCTCTCCAGTTGCTGCCGCCGCGCGCCGTTCTTCGCCGGTAGAAAACCTTCGAAGCGAAAACGATCGGTGGCCAGACCGGCGGCGGACAAGGCCGTAATAGCCGCGCAAGCGCCGGGCACCGGGATCACCCGGATGCCTTTTTCACGCGCCAGGCGCACCAGATGATAGCCGGGGTCACTCAGAAGAGGTGTACCGGCATCGGAAATCAGCGCGAGTGTCTGACCGTTCTCAATTTTTTGCACTAGCGCGTCAGCCAGCTTACGCTCATTGTGCTCATGCAGGGCCTGCATCGGCGTTTTGATGGCAAAATGTTGTAACAACCGACCACTGTGACGGGTATCTTCTACTGCGATCAGATCCACCCGCTGAAGGACGTCAACCGCCCGTGGACTGAAATCACCCAGATTGCCAATCGGCGTCGCCACGATATACAGACACTGTTTATAAAAATCCATAATTCATTTCACATCATTCATCGCAAATGGCAGCGCAATTTTGATTCCCGCTCGTTATAATGCCAGACATCCATCCCCCCGACAGCTAGCAGGACAGTTTAACAAGTCTATGAACGCCCCGATTAAAATAATCTTATTCCTGTTCATCAGCCTCGGCCTCGCGAGCTGTGCGAGTGGCCCGGCGGTGATGAAACTCAATCCTGATGAAGCCGAGCTTCTGTTTGCCCGGGGTGAATACCAAAAGGCAGACGCCCTGTTTCTCGATATGGCTCAGCAGATGCGTCCTTACAAACGCACACCACTGCTATTACGGGCAGCGGCGGCCGAAGCCAGCATGAAGAATCTTGCCGCGGCCAAACAAACCTTGCAGGGCCTGCAAATTAATTATGCCAAGACAGATCAGCGCCTGCTCCTGAGGCTGGCACAGGCGCATATCGCCCTCACTAAACGCCAGATCGATCAGGTTCTGAAACTGCTCGACGCACCCCCCCCTGTGGGCAGCAATCATTTTTATCTTGCCGACTATTATGATCTGCGCGCAGATGCTTTCACTCTTTCCGGTAATCGCATTGAAACGGCGCGTGAATTAATCAAACGCGAGCGCTACCTGGATGACGCCGCCCTGATACACGCCAACCAGGAGGATATCTGGCAGGCTCTGGCCATGCTCACCGAACAGGCGCTCATGCAGCTGCGCACCGATCCCCCCCCCAACGTACTCAGCGGCTGGATGGATCTGGTACGTATCGCCAAAACCTATCAGCTACGCCCGGCCATGCTGCGCCAGGCGGTACAGCAATGGCAGCATACCTATCCCCACCACCCCGCTGACAGGCAGATCATTGAAAGTCTGCTCAATCGCCAACAGCAGGATGTTTCGCTGCCCAAACAGATTGCCCTGCTGTTACCGTTTTCCAGCAAGTTCGCCAAGGCTGCCGAAGCCATTCGTGACGGTTTCCTGGGCGCCTATTATGCCCGGCGCATAAAAAACCGGCAGTCCATTCACATTTATGATGTCACTAATAACGATGTAACGGCCATTTATCAGCGGGCTATTGCTGAAGGGGCTGGCTTTGTCGTCGGTCCGCTGGACAAGACCGCGATTGCACGCATCGCCACCCATCATCCTCTGCCTGTCCCCACCCTCGCATTAAATTACAGTCTCAATGATAATATTCCGGCCAATCTCTATCAGTTTGGCCTCTCACCTGAGGAAGAAGCCCGCCAGGTCGCTGAACGCACCTGGTTCGATGGTTATGTCAACGCGGTCACCCTGGTGCCGGCCGGTCCCTGGGGAAGCCGGGTGGTACAGGCCTTCAGCCAACGCTGGCGCGAAATTGGCGGAAAGATCGTTAACCAGGAAACCTATAATCCGGCAAACAAGGATTTTTCCCGCCCCATCCAACGTCTGCTCAATATCGATCAAAGCAAACGTCGTTACCGTAGTCTTTCCAGTCTGCTCAACCGCAAACTTAAATACACGCCCCGCCGGCGCCAGGATATTGATTTTGTTTTCATTGCGGCCTATCCGCGCCAGGCGCGCCAGATACGCCCCCAGCTCAAATTCTACCGCGCCTCCAGCGTGCCGGTTTACGGCACTTCCCATGTTTTTACCGGCAACCTCAATCCCGCCCGTGACCGCGACATGGACGGCCTGATATTCGGCGACATGCCCTGGGTACTGACCGACAGCCGCCACCCGCGCAGTCTGCGCAGCAAAATCGAGCCACAGATTTCCAGGGCCGGTCATAGTCTGCAACGCCTTTATGCACTGGGCATTGATGCCTATGATATTATCCCCGCCCTGAACACCCTGAAAAAATATCCCTATGAGCGTTTCGACGGTGAAACCGGCAGTCTCAGTCTGGATCTGAAACAACAAATACACCGCCAGCTGACCTGGGTAAAATTTGTCAACGGTCGGCCTGTGCGGATAGATCAGGGAATATAACAAAGGTATAGTCATAGCGTGATTGTAAAAGGAACGACAACACGGGTAATCGGGCAGGAAACCGAATCGCTGGCCTGCCATTATTTACAGACACAGGGTCTGGGTTTGCTTGAGCGTAATTTTTCAGGGCCACAGGGCGAGATTGATCTGATCATGGAAGATCGGCAAAGCCTGGTATTCATCGAGGTTCGCTACCGTCGCAACAATAACTTCGGCAGTGGCGCAGAAACGATTACCCGCAGCAAACAAAAAAAACTGCTGGCCACCGCCGCGCGCTATTTGCAACGTCACCCGCTGCAAGCAGACCGGCCGGCCCGCTTTGATGTTGTTTCCATCTGCATGGAAAACAACCGACCTTCCATTAACTGGATTAAAAACGCCTTTATGGCTTTGGCATGAATATAAACGACCACGTTCTCGCGCTTTTCAACGACAGCATCAAAACCAAACAGGTCGCACGCGATGTGCTGGCGGCTGACATCAGCCGCGCCATTACTCTGGCTGCCGAGAGTTTGAAGTCCGGCCATAAAATTCTCAGTTGCGGCAATGGTGGTTCTGCGGCCGATGCCCAGCATTTTGCCGCCGAACTGGTCTGCCGTTTCGAACGCGAACGCCCCGGCCTGCCCGCCATCGCCCTGACCACCGATTCATCAGCACTTACCGCTATTTCAAACGATTATAGCTATAAAGAAATCTTTGCCCGTCAAATCGGCGCGCTGGGCCAGGCGGGTGACATCCTGCTGGCCATTTCCACCAGCGGTCACTCTGACAACGTGATACGCGCCATTGAAGCCGCACACGACAGGAGTATGCGTATCATTGCCCTCACCGGCCGCGATGGCGGCGAAATAGCCAATCAGCTCAACGATGATGATGTAGAAATTCGCGTCCCGGCTGATAATACCGCCCGCATTCAGGAGGTACATCTGCTCACCATTCACTGTCTATGTCACCAGATTGACCATATTCTGTTTCCCGACAACGAATAACCCATTGTTGTTTCAACGCTATGTCTCGTGAGAATACTTTAACGCCCGAGTTTGTCGCCGCCCTTAGCGGCGTCCTCAGCCCTGAACAACTGTTCACCGAAACGGCGGACTGCATCCCCTACGGTTATGACAATAGCCGCATCCAGGTGACACCCGATGCCGTGGTCTTTCCTGAAGGCCACGGACAGGTGCTGGCCATTGTCCAGCTTTGCAACCAGCATCGAGTTCCATTGACCGCGCGCGGCCGTGGCACCGGCACCACCGGCGCCAGTGTACCCCTGCGCGGAGGACTGGTGCTTTCCACTGAAAAAATGCAGGCCGTGCTCGAAATGAATCCGGATGATCGCTATATCACCGTGCAGCCGGGGCTAACCAATCAGGCCGTGCAACACGTGCTGGCCGAACACGGCTGTTTCTGGCCTCCGGATCCCAGCAGCGCCGCCTTTTGCTCTATCGGCGGCAACCTGGCTTACAATTCCGCCGGCCCCCGGGCGGTCAAATACGGCACGCCACGAGAAAACGTGCTCGGTCTGCGCGCCGTCACCGGCGCTGGCGAGTCCATTCGCACGGGGGTGTTTACCACCAAGGGCGTGGTCGGATTTGATCTCACCCGCCTGTTAATCGGCTCCGAAGGCACACTGGCGATTATCACCGAGGCCACCCTGAAACTCGCCCCCCTGCCCGAAGACAAGCGCATTTTGCAGGTTATTTACCGTGATATTGAATCGGCTACCCGCGCCGTGGCGGACATCATGAAACAGCCGATCATCCCTTGTGCACTGGAATTCATCGACGCCAGAGCCATTGATCTGATCCGCCAAAGCAGTGACATTTCTTTTCCCAATGCCGCCGGCGCCATGCTCATGATCGAGCTGGACGGCGCTCGCGAACATCTGGATAGCGACGTGGAAAAAATAACGGCGGTGGCAGGCAACAGCGGTCTGCTATCCCTCAGCACCGCAAAAACGACCGAAGAAGCGGCGGCGTTGTGGAACGCGCGCAAAGCGCTGTCCCCAGCCCTGCGCAATGTGGCGCCCAACAAAATCAACGAAGACATTGTGGTTCCCGTTTCTAAAATTCCAGCGCTCATCCACGGACTCGAACAACTCTCGGAAAAATACGCCATCCCCATCATCAACTTCGGCCATGCCGGTAATGGCAATATTCACGTCAACCTGCTTTATGATCCCAACAACCCGGTACAGGCTAAAAATATCGACACCTGCCTGGAACAGGTATTCGATTTAACGCTGAAACTCAAAGGCAGCCTCTCCGGCGAACACGGCGTGGGCATCAGCAAACAGGCGTTTATCGACCGGGAACTCGACGCCGCCAGCCTGCGTCTGATGCAACAGATAAAAAATGACTTCGATCCGAATAATATTCTCAATCCTGGTAAATTATTTCCAACAGAAAAATATTGATTAATTCCCCGGCTTAAAATAGCTGGAACCACCCTCATCCAGACATTCGTGGTTCTAAAATGATACGCTGGGAACAAGAAATAGCGCCGTTTCAGGTCGGGAAAACTCTCAAACAGCCTGGTCGAACTGCCTCCCTTGATCCCGCGCATGATCTCTGGTTCCCACGCTCTGCGTGGGAACCCATACCTCTCTCACCACTGGCACTCCATAACCACGCAGTCTGACCACACCACTT
>DRJN01000460.1 GCA_011052165.1 Gammaproteobacteria bacterium | reverse complement strand
TCCGTAGAATAAATGGCCTGGAATAATATTTTCGCGAATTTTGAATTTCTTTGGGTGACGTTCCCCGCTGCCTGCAGCGAAAAACAGTAGGATGGGTAGAGAGAAGCGCGAAGTCCAGTAGGGAAACCCATCACAGCATGCTACTACTTAATGCCCTGCCAGCTTGCTGCGGGGTTGTTTATTAGATGCACCTTAAAAGCGGACGGGTGTTTGGAATACCTAATTTAGCTTAGGTACAGGGAGCAGCTTATTGTGAGGTTGCTTAGCCATATTTTTAAAATTGGGACGAGCAGGTAAATCCGTGTTCGGATTAAAACTTCACTGGCAAATTCTGATAGCGCTTCTTCTGGCGGTGATAGCTGGCTCCCTGGCCGGTACACACTCTGGCCTTTTCGGCATTACTTTCTACGCAATCTTTAATTTTATCGGCACATTGTTTATGAATGCGCTGAAAATGATCATTGTCCCCCTGATTATGTCGTCGATTATCGTGGCTATTTCCAGCATGGGGGGAACCCAGGGGCTGGCTCGTCTGGGGGGAAAGACCCTGGTTTTTTATGTTACAACCACTTTCTTTGCCATCCTGATCGGCCTGATCATGGTCAACACTTTGACGCCGGGCCTGGTTAACGGGCAACCGGGGCGGGAAGCTTTTGGTCTGAATCAGATTGATGTGGCAAGCGCAACTGAAAAAGTGGCCGGCCATAATGCCGGCAGTATTGCTGAGGTTTTTTTGCGTCTTGTTCCGGCCAACATCGTTTCTGCCGCCGCCCAGGGGCAGATGCTGGGGCTGATTTTTTTTAGTCTTCTGTTCGGTTATTTTATGACTAAAATCCCTGTACGGCAGGCAGAAACCCAGCAGCTATTCTGGCAGGGGGTCGCGGACATCATGATGAAAATAACCGAATGGGTGATGAAGTTTGCGCCACTGGGGGTGTTTGCACTGGTAGCAAAAGTGATTGCCGGCCTGAACGGTCAGGGGATTGCCGGGCTGGCCCAGGCCTTGGGCCTGTTTTTTCTGACAGTTGTGCTTGCCCTGTTGTTTCATATTGTCGTGGTGTTACCCATTTTGCTGAAGTTCGTCGCCCGCGTGAACCCGATCCGTCACTATCAGGCCATGGCGCCGGCATTATTGACGGCATTTTCGACGGCTTCTTCCTCGGCGACCCTGCCCTTGACCATGGAATGTGTGGAAAAAAATGCAGGCGTTTCCAACCGGATCAGTAGTTTTGTTTTGCCATTGGGAGCCACGGTGAACATGGATGGCACGGCGCTGTATGAATGTGTTGCCGCCATGTTTATTGCTCAGGCTTATGGGCTGGATCTAAGCTTTACCACCCAGTTTATTATTGTCCTGGTGGCTTTGCTGACCTCGATTGGAGTCGCGGGAATTCCTGCCGCCAGTCTGGTGGCCATTACCATCATATTGAACACGATTGGTTTACCGCTTGAGGCTCTGGGGTTAATTCTGGCAGTAGACAGAATACTGGATATGTTTCGCACGGCTGTGAATGTATTTAGCGATTCGGTAGGCGCAGTGGTGGTGGCCCGCCTTGAAGGTGAAACAGACATACTTCGCGCCCCCTAATGGTTAACTGCTTCCAGGTTTGATGATGCCAGAGGATAATCGAAATAGCAGGATTCTCGTTACTGGCGCGAACGGTTTTGTCGGACAGAGACTGGTTTCGGCTTTATTGCAGCAAGAGTACAATGTGATCTGCGCGCAACGAAATGACGCCAATAAAAAAGAAAAAAAGCCCGGCTGTGAGTATTATGCGGTGGGTGATTTTACCGAAATGTCTGCCTGGGATGACGTCTTGGGGGGCGTTGACAGTGTTGTCCACCTGGCGGCGCGCGTGCATGTCATGCAAGAGACAGTGGCGGATCCACTGGCAGCATTTCGAAAAGCGAATGTTGAGGTAACGCTGAAACTGGCCGGCGCCGCCGCTAAAAAGAAGGTAAGGCGCTTTGTGTATATCAGCACCATAAAGGTCAATGGTGAGCAGACAGAAGAGAACGCATTCACAGAAAAAGATGCGCTAAACCCGGTTGATCCCTATGCGCGTTCAAAGTTTGAAGCGGAGCAGGGATTGATGGACCTTGGCGGGGCGTCGGGAATGGAAATTGTCATTATCCGGCCAGTGCTGGTTTATGGCCCCGGAGTAAAGGGAAATGTTTTCAGATTATTACAGTTAATAGAAAAAGGGACGCCACTACCCTTTAGAGGCGTTAACAATCAGCGCAGTCTGCTGGCGCTGGATAATCTGATCGACCTGATTATTCTGTGTAGCCAGCACCCTGCGGCTGCCAATCAGATATTTCTGGCAACGGATGGAAATGACATCTCGACTGAAAGACTGGTGAAACTGTGTGCCGATAGCATGCATCGACCACCCCGTTTGTTTGGAGTGCCCGTCATGTTACGCCGTATTTTAACCTGTTTGTCACCTCGCCTCAGAAAACTGGAGCGCCGTTTGTACGGCTCGCTTCAGGCTGACAGTAGTAAGGCACGGACATTACTGGGTTGGCGGCCACCTAAAAGTGTTGAACAGGGCCTTCTGGACACGGTTAACGGGTATTTGAACAGATGACGGCTTTATTCAGCCTGAGTGAGCGTTGATGCTATTTGCGATTTTGTCTGCGGGGGTGAGTTTTTTTCTGGTTTATCGGCTAAGTCGCCAGTCCAGCCCTCTGGTGATTCTCGATCAGCCGAATGAGCGTTCGCTACACAGTAAGCCGATCAGTCGCACAGGGGGGCTGGGTATTCTTGGTGGGATCCTGGTCGCCGGAGTATCTCTAACTTACAGTCAGGATTATCCTGACTATCTGCTGTCAATATTTGCAGGCGTGATATTGATTGCGGTTGTTTCACTGATTGATGACAAACGAGGAGTTAGTGCCCGATATCGCTTGCTGGTTCATATGTTGGCGGCGGTTGTATTCATGACCAATGGCTTCTATATTTCAACTCTGAACATGCCCTTTTTTTTACTCGAATTGCCTTCAGGGCTGGCTTATCTTGTCACCTTTTTGTTTATTATATGGAGCATTAACCTTTTTAATTTTATGGATGGCATGGATGGATTTGCCGGTGGTATGGCCTTTATCGGATTTTCTGTTTTTGCCATATTGGGGTTACTAAAAGGCGCCAGCGTTTATGCGCTGCTAGGAGCTATTGTTGCCTCTGCAAATGGAGTATTTTTATTCTTTAACTTTCCGCCTGCCAGGATTTTTATGGGGGATACCGGATCATCGGTGCTTGGCTTTTTAATGGCCGCAATGATGATCTGGGCTGATACTAAGGAGATTTTTCCGCTATGGATCGGCATTCTGGTGTTTTCCCCCTTCATTCTGGATGCGTCCCTGACCTTGTTGCGCCGTGCTATCAAAGGTGAAAAAGTCTGGCAGGCGCACCGCAGCCACCTGTATCAACGCCTGGTGTTGAGTGGCTGGAGTCATAAACGTACCGTTGTTATGGAATATGGCATAATGCTGGTGTGTGCGGTGCTGGCTTTGTGTTCGGGTTATTTTACTGGCCAGCGTGTCCAGTCAGGCGTGTTTATTGCATCATTTTCATTTTATTTACTGAGCTATTACTTTTTATTTCGATATCTGAAGCGGCAGGAAAGCGATGCTAAACTCGAATAGACAATTACTGGTTTCACTGTACGATCTGCTCACGATCCCACTGGCCTGGTTTGGCGCCTATTTTCTGCGCTTTAACCTGGAACCGCTGACCGCTCAGATTCTGCAGCAGGCACTCTATACTTTGCCTCTGCTGTTGATCGTTCAGGGGCTGGTCTATCGCTGGCAGGGGTTGTACCTGGGGGTCTGGCGCTTTGCCTCAATACCGGATTTTCTCCGG
>DRJN01000459.1 GCA_011052165.1 Gammaproteobacteria bacterium | reverse complement strand
GCCTCAAAAAAACTATTCCCTTCTCTGCACGACGGAACGGCAGAGCCTTTTCGAGTCTCACCGCCTGAGGCGGTGGTTTACCCAAATTGAATTATCAGGGTTGCCTGGTTTCTCTGCCGGACTTCGCGCCGCCCAACATCCCGGCGTTAGTCTGTTCCTGCCCGGTATTTGTAATTTGCATTTTAAGTGCTGCGACATCCCGGGCGAACTGTTTGTAGATGACAGACAGCGCCTTGCCGAAAGCACGGGCGGTGTCCGCCATGTCGAGGCTTTTGGCTTTTATATTTTGCTGATAGCGTTTGCGTAGCAGGATGCGTTTACGGTGATTGTCCCTGAGCACCAGCTCCAGCGTCACTCGCGCTTCGGCGCTGTCTTTGCGGATATAACGTTCGAACTGCAACAGTCGAGTTTCAAGACTAAAGTCTGCCGGAGTATCGGAACGGTAGCGATACGAATCACGGGCGAGATTCTTCTGATGCAAATAGTCAAGCAAATGCCGCTGCACCAGAGAGGCGGGGGCATTGACCCAGTAGTAGTAATAATAAGGGCTGACTTCCAGCGGCTGTTGTTCTCGCACAAACAGGATGGCGCGTTCGTGCAGCATGCCACTGGTCTGAACCTCGCTGATCCCCAGTGTCCCGGGTATCAGAGGTGTCCCCAGAGGACTCACCGGGGTAACCGCCGGCAGGCGGTAATAGTGATCGCGGGGGATATCACGGGCGCCGCCCATACAGCCGCTAAGGCTCAGAATCAGAGCAAGGAACAGGCAGGTTGTTCTGAAAAACAGCATGGTTTATTCCTGGGTGTCGGGTGGGGGTTTACTATTGATGAGAAGCGAGGGATTGCGGCGCAGCTCACGGGTCAACTCGTTCATGTTGCGAGCCGAGGCGTCCATATTATGAACGATGGCGTTCATGCTCTGCGACAAAGTCCGGAGGCTCTCACGCATATCGACAACGGCCTGGCGGATGTCGTCGCTGTTATCATCCAGCAGTTGTTGCGACTTGCCCAGCAGACGGTCGACCCTGTCACCCGTATCGTTCAGGTGTTGGCTCAGGGTCGCCAGGCTTTCTGACATTTCATTCGTATTCTTAAACAGGCTATGCAAGTGCCGGCGGCTATCTGCGTCGACAAGATTGTTCAGATTCGCGGCTGACTCATTCAGGGTCGCCAATAGAGTGAGGGTGTTTTTAGTAATGTGCGGAATCTTGTGGTTGAGATCACCGCCGATACTATCCAGATAATGGCTGAGCCGGTTGATCAGGGGACGGATGTCACCCTCGGCCAGATCCACAAATTCACCCGACAGACGGTTCATTGCCGCCATCATGTCAATTGCGGGCAGGCTCCTGATCTCATCTCCCGGCGAGAGCAGGGTGGTGCTTTTCCCTTCGCGGATTTCAATGGTTTTTTCTGCGAGAATGCCGGGGGAGGTGATCTGCGCCGTACTGTCTGAGGGAATGGTCCAGCCATTGTGCACCGCCAGGGTAACGCGATAACGGGTTCCCTTTTCATTACGCAGCGGCCGCACATTTTCAATTTTACCAATTTTATACCCCCCATAGGTCACCGTCGTACCGTCATGAATACCGGAAATATTAGTATAACTGACATAGTAGGTATCCGTGGCGTCACCCTGGCCGGAAATATACAGCAGGGAAGCGATTAACAGCGCCAGCATCGCAAGCACAAAACTGCCAACCGCAAAATAATTGATATGGTCCTTTTTCATTTTATTGTCTGCTAACCCCGCTCGTCCTGAGATCTGTCGAAGGATTCGCCCTGAGCCTTGTCGAAGGGTTCATCCTGAACATCCAAGTCCGTTCGCCCTGAGCCTGTCGAAGGGTTCATCCTGAACATCCAAGTCCGTTCGCCCTGAGCTTGTCGAAGGGTTAATGATGAGTGGAGGATTCAGTCTTCTTTGCGTGGTGTTCATTCATATCCCCGTCAGACGTTCGAGGTATTCATCCGCATCAATCGCATCGTCTCTTGGCAGGCGGTTGAGCAGACTCTGTATGCGCGGGTTGTCGGAGTTTCTTACCGCCTCCACGCTATCGGTCATCAGGATCGCGCCCTGATCCAGCACGGTGATGCGATCGGCGATCTTGAAAGCACTTTCCAGCTCATGGGTGACAACGACAATGGTGATGTTCATCGCCTGACGCAGGCGCAGGATAAGTTCATCCAGCTCAACAGCGGCGACGGGATCCAGACCCGCCGAGGGTTCGTCAAAAAACAGCAGACGCGGATCCATCACAATGGCGCGCGCCAGAGCCGCGCGTTTAATCATGCCGCCGGACAGTTCCGAGGGCATCAGATCGCCGAACTCGGCGAGGTTGACGACTTCAAGTTTCATGCGTCCCATGATGCGCATGGTCTTCTCATCCAGTTCGGTGTGTTCACACAGGGGCAGGACGACATTTTCCTCTACCGTCATCGAGCCAAACAGAGCGCCGCCTTGAAACGCGACGCCCATTTTCCTGCGCAACTCGAACATCTCCGCTTCGCTGTTGCGGGCAAGATCCTGACCCAGCAATGTTATCGAACCCCGGGTCGGTATGTTCAGTCCCAGCAGGTGGCGTAGCAAGGTGCTTTTGCCCGAGCCGCTGCCGCCCATAATGACCATGATCTCGCCGTGATGCACATTGAGACTGACATCGTGGAGGATCTGGCGCTCACCGTAATGGGCGTCCAGATGCTGAACTTCGATAGCGTATTCGCTGTTCTCGGCGGCGGGCATGATCGTCAGGCGAAGTTGAGAAAATAGGTGAAAATCATGTCCACGATGACAATAAAGGTCAGCGACATGACGACGGAACGCGTTGTCGCACGGCCCACACCTTCGGCGCCCCCGCGCACCTGAAAACCATTACTGACCGAGACCAGCGCGATGATAGCGGCAAACGCCAGGCTTTTGATCAGCCCCTGGCTGATGTCGGTCCATGAGAGCGCTGCGGCACAGCGCTCAAAATAGATCGCCAGGGTGATTTTAAGCTCAATGATGCAATACAGGCCGCCACCCAGCAGACCCATGAAATCGCCGAGGACGGTGAGTGCGGGAATACTGATCATCATGGCCAGCAACAGGGGCGCGGTGATATAACGTGCCGGATTAATGCCGATGACGCGCAGGGCGTCGATTTCCTGAGATTCAAGCATGGTGCCAATGCGGGCGGTGATAGCAGAGCCGGAGCGTCCGGCGACCATGATGCTGACTATCAGTGGCGCAAACTCGCGGGTGATAGAAATAGCGATGCCGACGATCACTTTTGATTCCGCACCAAAGGTTTTCAGCGTCTGGATGCCCTGAATGGCCATCATCACACCGATGGCGAGACAGATAATGCTGATAATGGGAATGGCATGGACACCGATACGCATGGTCTCGGCAATGATATTACGCAGGCGCACCGGCTGCTGTTGCCGGTGACCGAAGATCAGCCAGTAACAACTTTCCGCCAGCATGCTGGCGACGTAACCCAGTTCCTCGATGGCGGCCACTGTCTTGCGGCCGATGTCTTCAACAAAGCGAAGGGCAGGATGCAGACCCGGATTTTGCGCGGCATGGCTCATCTGGCATCGGCTTACAACTGATCGGCCTCAGCCGCGTGGGTGATAATAGGAAAAACTTTGTCCAAACGCGAGAGTTGCAGGATCTGCATGGCCGCTTTACTGACGCCCAGGAGGGCGAATTTGAGATCGTGCGTGCGGGCATGCTGGAACCCTTCCACCAGACTGGCCACGCCCGAGCTGTCGATATAGGTGACATCCGAGAGATCCACCAGCACATGGTTTTTATCCTGCAGGTGTTTGAGAATAATTTCGCGCGCCTTCGGCGAAAAATGCAGATCGACTTCGCCGCAAAGGGCGATGACAGTGAAACCGTTTTCTAAGCGTGTCGTACATTCCATAGCTATCTCTGGGCACCTTGTTTGTGAATATCCAGTTTCAGCTCCAGCAGATTGCCAACGTTAGCAGGAGGCTCCAGGAACCGCATACTATCCATGACTGACTGGATAATATGTATACCAAGTCCGCCGGGGCGGACGTCATCAAGATCGCGTGGCTGACACAGGTCTATATCGACCGGTGATGCAAAATCTGTAAGAAGGAAAGTGATGAAATTCTTTTCCCGAAACAACTCGATGATTATTTCGCCATTCGCCTGGCCGTAGTAGGCATGCTGGATGATGTTCATGCAGGCTTCGTTCACGGCCAGAATGGCGTCATTAACGCAGTCCTCTGAACAGTCCGGCTGCTGTTGCAGAATATCGCGCAACCAGTCACGGATAGCCTTGAGTTCCAGCGTGTCGGACGAAAAGGTTCGGCGGGCTAATGATTCAGCTTGAGTCTCAGGCATGCGGAGTCTTTCCCTCAATCAACATAATGGTAATGTCATCATGCAGGGTCGCGGATGCCGCGCTGAATTTCTCGACAATCGCCCGCAGTTGGTCTTTGGGCGCAAGTTTGTGCATGGACATAATTAACTTTAGCAGACCGGACAGGCCCAGCATCTCGCCTCCTTCCTGCAAATAACCTTCGGTGGCGCCGTCGGAGAAAAGATACAGACAGTCCTTTTCCCGCAGATGAATTTCCGCTGCCAGTGGAAACGATGAGTCAGACAGAATGCCCAGGGGCGAGGCGGTGGCTTCGATCGCCTGCACTTTATTGCCGGGGCTGAATAACAGGGCCGGCGGGTTACCGGCATTGACCATTTTTACGCTGCCGCTTTGTGGGTCATAGATACCGGCAATCATGGTCACGAACATGCCGCGAATAGCCGTTTCACAAAGTTCGTTATTGATATGCGCCAGCAGTTTGTCCGGCTTGTGGATATGTTTGCCGAGGCAGTGGAACAGGCTGCTGGTCTTGGCCATCAGCAGTGCCGCATAGACGCCCTTGCCGGAGACATCGGCGAGATTGAAATAGATGCGCCCGTCTTTGAGTACGAAGTAATCGTAGAAGTCGCCGGAAAGCTGGAGGGCGGAGACGTTGAGGCCGGTAATGGGGAAGTCATCACTCAGTTCCCGGGGCAGCAGGCTTTCCTGGATTTCACGCGCCAGTTGCAGCTCCTTTTCCAGTTCCGCCGCCAGTGCGTCGCGTTCTTTCAGGGTCTGTTCCAGTTTCCAGGTCAGTTCCTGATAACTGAGATTGGCCTCAGCCAGTTTGGCATTCGCCTGACGCATGATCTGCTCGATGTCAGGTTGGGTTTCGATGTGCAGCCCCAGCGAGCGGGCGGCCGCTTCCATTTCTTCAGCCAGCGTGTTGAGACAGGTGCTAATCTCGTCTTCTTCCATGCCGCAGTGTTCCTGCAGCAGTTGTTGTGTGTGGGTAAGAACGAAAGATTTGTCCGGGGTGCTGAAAATGGCATTCATCCAGTCAGCGCAATAGAGTATGCGGCAGAGTGACGGATGATTTTCATTCGAGCCGACGGCCGGTTCGAGAATCTCGCAGTTGTGATGGCTCCCCAGCACCCGTCCCAGCTCTTCCGGCAAGCCCCAGGCATCGGCCAGCAAGCTAATCATCCCCGTGTGATTGTGGCCAAAATAGCGTTGTTCCGCCTCATAGCGTGCATCGGGATCGAGTCCGCGCAGCTCCTCCCAATATGACGCCATTTCCGGACGCAGATAGAACAGCACCAACAGGCCAAAGTCCTGCAGCAGGCCTGCGGTAAAGCAGTCATCCGGATCCTGTCTGAGTTGAGGCGCCAGCAGTTTGGCGCTAACGGCGCGGCGCAGGGAATCCTCCCAGTAGGTAGCGGTATCAAAACCGGGAATGGCGTCTTTGCCAATAGCGTCACGTACCGACAGGCATAATACCAGGTTGCGCAGGGTGCGCTGTCCGAGAATGGTTACCGCATGGTTGAGGGACTGCACCTTACGGGAAAGGCCGAAAAAAGGCGTGTTGACCACGCGCAGTAGTTCAGCCGTCATCACCGGATCTTTTTCCGCCAGCACCGACAGAACACTACTGCTGACATCATCCCGCGAGCAGGCGCGCAAAATCTGCAACGCAGCCTGCGGTGGCGAGGGTAAATCTGAGGGCTTGAGCTGTTCGAGGGTGGCTGGCTGGCTCATGTTTTTCCATCATTAGTGATAATATGCTATCCACAGGCACACACTAACCGTGTGCCCACTTCTTTATCGGCCCAAAAAATAAAAACTTTGCACAGAAACCACATGAAAATAAATGAGCAGATTATTGAGCTGGAATCACGTCTGGCCTTTCAGGAAAACAGTATTGTGGAGTTAAATGAGATTATCACCGACCAGCAGGGTCAGATCGACCGGCTGACAGCGACCGTGGCCATGCTGGATTCACGTTTGAGCCTGCTGACGGCGGCCGCCGAAACGGTAGCGAAGCCGGAAGACGAGATTCCACCGCATTATTAGTGATTTATTTATTATAATGCTGGGTGGGCATCCGAATACAGACAGGAGGAGAATGGAAGCATGAAGGTCAAGGAAGTCCTAAAATTGATTGCAGCAGACGGATGGTATCTCGCTGGGACGAAAGGTAGCCATCGACAATACAAGCATCCGGGTAAGCCTTTGTAGGGTGGGCACGAGTTTTGTGCCCACAGGCATTTTCTTCCGTCGCCCACACAGAGAGACTCAAAGCTCCGGACATTTTAATAGCAAAAACAAAGTAACGCGTGGGCACAAAACCCGTGCCCACCCTACCCCATCGATATAACGCTTAACCTAACCTGGATAAACCACAAGACTCTGTTCAGTACCCCCTTGAGGGGTATAAGTACCTTCACGAAATAATTTTCTGCAAAATGCACAGAAAATC
>DRJN01000458.1 GCA_011052165.1 Gammaproteobacteria bacterium | reverse complement strand
TGAACATGAGTCAGAAGAAGAAATAAGGATTCTTCTTTACGGCCATTACCGGATAACCTACGTAATAAAACAGAATCGGGAAATTGTCATTCTTGGAGTATTTCATAGTGCTCTTCAAATAGAAAATTATCTAATAACTTGAATTTCACCCATTACATCCGTCGACCAGATAAAAGCATCACCCTCTTTGTCCCCGGCCTTCCAGGGCTGGTCGGAGAACTCAAACATTTGCCCGAAGGTGATATTCCTGCATTAAAAAATCTTCAACATTTTCTATCCCGGGCCGAAAAAAAATTAGTCGATATTAGCGACTGGCATGCTGGCCTGGCTGCCCTGTTCCAGCTTAAAAAACTGCCTGCAGCGGAACTGCATTACAGGCGGCTTGCGCAGACAACGGGAAAAAATATTTTTTATATGTGTGCCGATCCGGTTTATATTCAGCCGGATCTGAACAGCGCTGTATTGTTGGCGCATGAGGAGCTGGATCTTTCCCTGCAGAATGCGCATGAGCTGGCGGCGGCCATTAATGCACATTTTATCGATGAAAGCTGGTCACTTGACGTGCTGTCACCCCATCGTTGGCTGATGAAGCTGAAACAGGCTCCCGCACTTGAAACCACGCCCCTTGCACAGATCCTGGCGCAGTCGATCAGCCATGATCTTCCTCAAGGGGATGACAGCCGTTACTGGCAGCGCATCCAGAATGAAATCCAGATGTTGCTGTTTGCCCATCCGCTGAACCAGCAGCGTGAAGCGCAGGGAAAACTGCCGGTCAACAGCCTCTGGCTCTGGGGCGAGGGGATATTGCCGGAAAAGGCAAGCGCTGACTGGCAAAGCATCTTTGGCAGGGGCGCATTGCTGGACGCGCTGGCAAGCTGGAGCGCCTGCCACAGACGAGAAATCGGCATTAGCGATAAATTAGTGATAAACGGACTCGCAGGCAAGATATTGTTGGCAGCGGATGATTTTGTTCTGACTGCGCAACGCCATGATCTGTCTGCCTGGATCAAGGCGCTGGAACAGTTTGAGAAGAATTGGATGAGCGTATTACTAACATTGCTCGCGGCAGGAGAACTTGACTCAGTCGTTTTGATTGCCGGAAACGATATGCAGTTCAGATTAAATAGAAAAAGGCTCAAACGCTGGTGGCGGCAGACAAAACCCCTTACGGAAATCTTGATTAATTCTTCATTTAAGTGAAAATGGATTTTTTACGAAAGATGGGTTTTCCCTCTGGATTTCGCGCTTCGCTCTACCCCTCCTGCTTTATTTATACTTAGGTCCGTAGGATGGGTAGAGCGAAGCAAAACCCATCAATTATCAATTGAATATGATGAAAACAATAATCAAACGCCGTTGCCTGCCTGATATCCTGCCGAACCTGGACGGCCTATCGCCCCTATTACAACGCATCTATGCCGCCCGGCAGATTAAAAGCAGTGCAGAACTGGATTATGGTTTCAGCCACTTACTTCCTTTCGACCAGCTTAAGGGCATGGATGCTGCCGTGCAGATCCTGAGTGCCGCACTTGAGACACAGAAACGCATTCTGGTGGTGGGTGATTTTGACTGTGACGGGGCTACCAGTACTGCGCTGGCATTAAAGGGGCTGCGCGCCTTTGGTTTTGAGCAGGTTGAATACCTGGTTCCCAATCGCTTTGAATATGGCTATGGCCTGACCCCGGAGATCGTCGAGGTGGCGCTCGAATACAAACCTGATCTGATCATTACCGTCGATAACGGTATTTCCAGTATTGATGGCGTGGCAATGGCAAAGGCCCGGGGTGTGCAGGTTCTGGTGACCGATCATCACCTCGCAGGTTCACAATTGCCGCAGGCCGATGCCATCGTCAACCCGAACCAGCCGGGAGACAACTTCGCCAGCAAGAATCTCGCCGGCGTCGGCGTGATGTTCTATGTATTGATGGCGCTACGGGCACATTTGCGTGAACAGGGCGGGTTTAAAAAAAACAATATCGCTGAGCCAAACCTGGCCCAGTGGCTGGATCTGGTGGCCATGGGGACTATCGCGGATGTGGTAGCGCTGGATCATAACAATCGAATCCTGGTGTCACAGGGTCTGGCGCGCATGCGCGCCGGTCAACTATGTGCGGGCTTGAAGGCCATGGCAACCGTGGCGGGACGGCAGTTGCCGAGTCTTTCCACCAGTGATATCGGTTTTGCCATCGCCCCACGCTTCAATGCCGCTGGTCGGCTGGATGATATGAGCCGGGGAATTGAATGCCTGTTAACGACGGATGAGCAAACGGCGCAGGTTTTGGCGCAACGGCTGGATGGGTTGAACCGGGAACGCCGGCTCATTGAGGGGGCGATGAAACAGCAGGCGCTGGATCTGCTCGTCAATATGCGTCTGGATGACGACGATAGAACGCTGCCTTTGGGCCTCTGTTTGTTCGAGCCCGAATGGCATGAGGGGGTGGTGGGCATTCTGGCTTCCAGAATCAAGGATCGTTTGCACCGTCCGGTGATCGCTTTTGCGCGGACGTCGAATAATCAGATTAAAGGTTCAGCCCGTTCGGTTAAGGGGCTGCATATTCGTGACGTGCTGGATGCGGTAGCGACACGCCATCCTCAACTGTTGAGCCGCTTTGGTGGCCATGCCATGGCTGCCGGGCTGAGTCTGATGGAAGAAAACTATTCTCAGTTTGCTGAGGCTTTTGATGAAGAAGTCCGTTGTCATCTTGATGCCGCTTCCCTGCAAGGCTTCATTGAAACGGACGGTGAGTTAAATACGGATGAACAGAATAGAGAGATGGCAAAATTGCTGGGTATGGCCGGTCCCTGGGGGCAGGGTTTTGAAGAGCCGCTGTTTGATGGAAGATTTCGTTTACTGCAAAGTCGGATCGTCGGTGAGAAACACCTGAAAATGGTGCTGGTTAACGAAGACGGTATGGCTATTGATGCGATTGCTTTTAATACCACCGACAGCGATTGGCCGGAAAATGTTGAATGGGTGAGCGTCGCGTATCGCCTGGAGATCAATGAATTCAGAGGTGAACACAAGCTTCAACTCATGGTCCAGCATCTTGTACCTGAGGCTAATGGTGAGAATTTTGTTGAACTATGACTCGGAAATGATGGTGTTTGCGAACACTGGAATTAATCGGGAAATCGCATTATTATCTTATTCTAATATAAAAACGAGGGATAAAAATGTCTGTTTTCAAACAAATAGTTTTGCTGCTATCGACCATGATCCTGCTGTCTTACGGGAGCCTGACCCAGGCTGCCGGGGATCCTGTCAAAGGCAAGGTTAAAGCGGCGGCCTGTGCGGGTTGTCATGGTAAAGATGGTAATAGTCTGGCGCCAAACTTTCCCAAACTGTCCGGCCAATATGCGGATTATATTGTCAAACAGGTGAATGACTTTTTACACAAGAAACGCAGTGATCCGATTATGAGTGGTATGGCGGCGATGGCCGGCAGTGCAAAGGATCTGGCCGATATTGCGGCCTTTTTCGCCAGTCAGAAAAAAATGAAGGGTACGCAGGTCAAATCAGCAAAGGCAGCGCGGGGGAAAATTCTCTATTTAAAAGGCAATTCTGCCCGGGGTATCTATGCCTGTGTGCACTGTCATGGCAAGAACGGCAAGGGTGCGTCGAAGACGAATCCTTTTTTCCCGGTGATTGGCGGGCAGCATAAGGTTTATCTGGTAAAAATACTCAAAGATTTCAAATTAAAAAAACGCACGAATGATCCGGCGGGTATGATGGCGGCGGTGGCTATCAAGATGAATAATGCTGATATTGATGCGGTATCGGAATATCTCTCCGGTTTGTAATACCGGGTTTTCCTGCGGCCAAAGCGCTACACGGATTGAGCCATAGTGGGTATAATCGCCACTTTTCTGTGCAGGTGGCTAACAGTGCTAGAACTCAACCCGATTTTCACGCAAATCAAGGACATACAGACGCGCCTCGATGCGCTCAGGGGGTATCTTTGACTACGACCTCAAGCGTGAAAAGCTGGATGAGGTGTGCCGGGAGCTGGAACAACCCTCGGTCTGGGATGATCCAAAACGTGCACAGGAACTGGGGCGGGAACGTGCTCAGTTAGAGCGGGTAGTTAATACTGTTGTCAGGCTGGACAAAACACTGGCGGATGCCCGTGAACTTCTGGAAATGGCCGCCGAGGAGAACGACGAAGAGGCGGTTAAATCCATCAGCGAAGATCTGAAAGGGCAGGAATCCGAGCTGGCGAAGCTGGAATTCCAGCGCATGTTCTCCGGCGAAATGGATGCCAACAACGCCTTTCTCGACATTCAGGCGGGTTCCGGCGGTACCGAAGCGCAGGACTGGGCCAATATGCTGTTGCGTATGTACCTGCGCTGGGGGGAACGGCGTGGATTCAAGACCGAGCTTGTCGAAGTCTCCGATGGTGAAGTCGCCGGTATAAAGAGCGCAACTATTCAATACAGCGGTGATTATGCCTATGGCTGGCTGCGTACCGAAACCGGCGTGCATCGTCTGGTGCGAAAATCCCCGTTTGATTCAGGCAATCGCCGCCACACATCCTTTGCCTCTGTGTTTGTCTCGCCCGAAGTTGACGATAATATTGAAATAGAAATTAACACGGCCGATCTGCGCATAGACACCTACCGCGCCAGCGGCGCGGGGGGTCAGCATGTCAATAAAACAGACTCGGCTATTCGCCTCACCCATATGCCGTCGGGTATCGTGGTACAGTGTCAAAGCGGACGCTCGCAGCACCAGAATAAAGACAACGCCATGAAACAGTTGAAGGCGAAGTTATATGAAATGGAACTGCAAAAACAGAACGCCGAGAAGATGGCGCTGGAAGAAACCAAGTCCGATATTGGTTGGGGCAGCCAGATCCGTTCCTATGTATTAGATCAATCCCGCATTAAAGATCTGCGCACCGGTGTGGAAAGCAGTAACACCCAGGCCGTACTCGATGGTGATATTGACGCCTTCATCGAAGCCAGCTTGAAAGCTGGATTGCAATAGATTAACCGCAGTACCGTAGGGTGGGCACGGGTTTTGTGCACCACAGGCACTTTCTTCGGTCGCCCACGCGGTTATAGGAAATCATGTTAACGCGTGGGCACCGAACCCGTGCCCACCCTACCAAACTGTTATATATGAAATATATTGAGAAAAATAATGACAGATAATAAGCAACAACCCGAAGTCGACGAGAACAAACTCATCGCGCAGCGGCGTGAAAAACTGGCGGCTTTGCGTAAGGCCGGTGTGGCCTTCCCGAATGATTTTCGGCGTAACGTGATGGCCGGTGAGCTGCATGCGGAATACGGCGAGAAAAGCAAGGAAGAGCTGGAAGAGCTGGGCGTGCGGGCCAGTATTGCCGGTCGCATGATGTTAAAGCGGGTGATGGGCAAGGCCAGTTTTGCCACGGTGCAGGATATGTCGGGCCGTATCCAGTTGTATGTCACGCGTGATAATTTACCCGAAGGATTTTATAACGAACAATTTAAGAAATGGGATCTGGGCGACATCATCGGTGCTGAGGGTCAGTTGATGAAAACCAATAAAGGTGAATTGTCAGTCAAGGTCGATAATATTCGTCTGCTGACTAAAGCTCTGCGTCCCCTGCCGGAAAAATTCCAGGGCCTGTCTGACCAGGAAACCCGTTACCGGCAACGTTATCTTGATTTGATTATGAATGAAGAATCGCGCAACACATTTGTGCTTCGCTCGAAAATCATCGGTCATATTCGCGAGTTTTTAAACAACAGGAACTTTCTGGAAGTGGAAACGCCCATGATGCAGGTGATTCCCGGCGGCGCGACGGCGCGTCCCTTTACCACCTTTCATAATGCGCTCGACATGGATCTTTATCTTCGTATTTCACCGGAACTCTATTTAAAGCGCCTGGTGGTGGGGGGCTTTGACCGGGTATTTGAAATTAATCGCAATTTCCGTAATGAAGGCCTCTCTACCCGGCATAATCCTGAATTCACCATGATTGAGTTTTATGAAACGTATGCGACCTATCATGACTTAATGAATATGACAGAAGAAATGCTGCGTTCGATTGCCCAAAATGTAATGGGTGAAACCCTGATTCACTATCAGGGCGAGGAGTATGATTTTGAAAAACCCTTTGCACGCATGACGGTAAAAGAGTCTATTTTGCACTTTAAT
>DRJN01000457.1 GCA_011052165.1 Gammaproteobacteria bacterium | reverse complement strand
GAATTAGCAAGCCTAAGTTGTAGAAAAAGCAGCCGCACAAGCAGCCATGAGTGCTCCGGGAAACAGGCCGATGCCCAGCACCATCAGTGCATTGGCGCTTATCATCAAACGCATGTCGGCACTGCATTCCAGTTCTTCCTCACTGGCCGGTTCATCGAAATACATCAGCTTGATGATCCGCAGATAATAAAAGACACCGATAATGGAAAAGACAACGCCTACTACCGCCAGCCAGATCATGCCCGAGGCAACGACCTCTTCCAGTACTGACAGCTTGGCCCAGAAACCAAGGAAAGGCGGCACCCCGGCCATGGAGAACATCAGGATCAGCATCATGAAAGCATACCAGGGACTACGCTTGTTGAGGCCTTTGAAGTCATCCAGCTTATCGCCTTCAAAACCCTTGCGGCTGATGAGCATAATCATACCAAAGCCACCCAGCGCCATAAGAACATAACTCAGAGCATAAAACATAGACGAGGAAAATCCGCTCCGGGTACCGGTGAGTATGCCCAGGAGCAGAAAGCCGGCATGAGAAATGGTCGAATAGGCCAACATACGTTTAAGGTTAGTCTGGGCAATGGCGACGATATTCCCGACCGCCATCGACAGGACCGCGAGAATAATCAGAATACCCTGCCATTGATCATGCAGATTGATCAAGCCGTCTCCCAGCAGGCGCGCCAGCAAGGCAAAGGCCGCTATCTTGGGTGCGCTGCCAATGTAAAGCGTGACCGCCGTAGGCGCACCCTCGTATACATCCGGCAGCCACATATGAAAAGGCACCGCGCCCAGTTTGAACGCCACACCAACCAGCAGGAAGACCAGGCCGAAAGCCATCAGGGTTTTATCCGCCGTCGCGGCCTGACTGGCAATACCACTCAGATCCAGGGTACCCGTGGCGCCATAAATCATGGACATGCCATAGAGCAACATGCCGGATGCAATCGCGCCCAGAACAAAATATTTCATGGCCGCTTCTGAAGCGCGGGCTGAATCCCGCTGCATGGCCACCATGGCGTACATCGATAAGGATAGTAGTTCCAGCCCCAGATAAAGCGTCAGCAGGCTGTGGGCCGAAATCATGATCATCATGCCCAACATGCCGAAGAGTCCCAACAGGTAGAACTCACCCTTGAAGATGCCGCGATCACGCAAATAATCTTTGGCATAAACAAACACCACAAACACGGCAAAATAAACGCCGAGCTTAAGCACCTGACTCATACCATCCGCCACATAGGCGCCATTGAAGCTTATCTGGCGCTCACCGCTGTAACCATAAACCGTCAACACAGCCACCAGGACCAGAGTGAATAACGAAAACAGATAGGTCAGATGGCGATCCTGATCCTTGAGAAACAGATCGATCAGCAGCAGCAGACAGGCCATGCCGAGAACAAATATCTCGGGAAGCGCCAGTAGAAAATTGGGCATTTCAAAATTCATTTTATATTGCCATTATTGTATTGACAGCATCGAGTTTATAGCTTGGATTGCATCATATGGTGCAACAGATTGTTGACCGTGGCTTCCATCACTTGCAACAACGGCGCGGGCCAGAGACCCAGCAGCAACACCGCAACAGCCAGTATGCCCAGTATCAGGAATTCGCGCTTATTGATATCTTCCAACGCAGCTACCCGCTCATTCGCCACATCGCCAAAGATGACTCGTTTGACCATCCACAGGGTATAGGCGGCCCCCAAAATCAGGGTGGTCGCGGCCAGAAAAGCAAACCAGAAATTAGCCTTGAAGCTGCTGAGGATGACCATAAACTCACCGACAAAACCGGAGGTGCCTGGCAGACCCGTATTGGCCATCGAGAACAGCACCATAAACGCGGCAAAAATGGGCATGGTATTGACAACGCCGCCGTAGTCACTGATCTGGCGACTGTGCATACGGTCATACATTACGCCGACGCACAGGAACATCGCGCCGGAAATAAAGCCGTGGGACACCATCTGTACAATACCACCCTCGATGCCCATGACGGCACCTTCAAGACCACCGGTATTATCAAAAATGCGCCAGGCGATAAAAAAGCCGAGCGTAACAAAACCCATGTGCGCGATGGAGGAATACGCAATCAACTTTTTCATATCCTCCTGCGCCAGAGCGACAAAACCGACATAGACTACGGCGATCAACGAGAGGCTGATCATCAACCAGTCCAGCTCCTGGCTGGCATCGGGAGTGATCGGCAAAGAGAAACGCAGAAAGCCGTACGCGCCCAGCTTGAGCATAATGGCAGCCAGGATCACCGAACCGCCTGTGGGCGCTTCGACGTGCGCATCGGGCAACCAGGTGTGCACCGGCCACATCGGTACTTTAACGGCGAAGGCGATCAAAAAAGCCAGGAAAATCAGCAGTTGCGGCGTCATGCCCATAGGGTAGTTCTGGAAATCGGCAATCAGGAAACTGCCGGTCTGGAAGTGCAGATACAACAGCGCCACCAGCATGAACACCGAACCGAAAAAAGTGTAAATGAAAAACTTCATGGTGGCATACA
Source organism: Gammaproteobacteria bacterium (assembly GCA_011052165.1). Taxonomy (GTDB): domain Bacteria; phylum Pseudomonadota; class Gammaproteobacteria; order UBA6429; family Thiohalophilaceae; genus JAADGZ01. The sequence continues at coordinate 7,854 of DRJN01000457.1, read as the reverse complement.
CCCGGCGAGGCCCACCCCAGATCCCGATGATCAGGAACATGGGAATCAACATGGCTTCCCAGAACACATAGAACAGAGCCGCATCCAGCGAGGCAAATACGCCGATCATCAGACCTTCCATGATCAGGAAGGCCGCCATGTACTGGGCCACCCGTTCCTTGATCACTTCCCATCCGGCCAGGACCACCAGCACGGTCATGAAGCTGGTCAACAGGATCAGCGGCATGGCGATACCGTCCACACCGAGGTTGTAATAGATATTAAATCGGGGAATCCATGCTATCGGTCCTTCAACAAACTGCATCGCCGCCGTGCTCGTGTCAAACGCGGTATAGAGCGGAATCGTGAGCACAAAGGTCAAAATGGAAAACAGTAACGCCAGCCTTCGCGCCACCGTCTTCTGCGACTCGCTGTTTGCGGACAGCACCGCAAGTCCCCCAAGGATGGGAGTCCAGATTACAAGGCTCAGAAGTGGCCAATCAGCAAACATTAAACATAACCCTGGTTAGAGAACAAATATGGCCAGCAAGGCCATTAGGCCGATGATCATGGCAAAGGCATAGGTGTACAGATAGCCGGTCTGGATGCGGCGCATCATGCCTGAAAACCACCCCATCGTATAAGCCGAGCCATTGACCACCAGCATATCAATTAGAAATACATCGCCCACCTTCCACAATATCTTCCCCAGCACGCGACCCCCGCCTGCGAAAAATATTTCATTGAAACGGTCGAAGCCGAACTTGTCCAGCATTATGTGATAAACAAACGACCATCTCCTGCAGAGGGTCTCGGGAATATCGGTGCGCTTTATATATAAGTACCAGGCCGTGACCACACCCGACAGCGCCAACCAGAACGGCAGAGTCAAGATGGAATGCAGCATCATGGCGCCGGGGCCGTGATATTCATGACTTAATTTAGCCAGTACGTCATGTTGAGGCAGAACAAAAATGGCATCACCGAAGAAGTGGCCAAAGGCCATGCTGCCAACAAAGAAGTAGCCGATCACGACCGAGGGAATAGCCAGTCCTATCAAAGGCAGCGTAACCACCAGAGGTGACTCGCGCAGGTGCGCACGGGTATGTTCATCCATGCGTTCCTTGCCATGAAAGACCAGGAAGTACATACGGAACGTGTAGAGCGCAGTGACAAAAACACTCAAGACTACGGCCACATAGGCATAGGTGGAACCCGGCAGGCTGGATTGGCCGACGGCTTCGATAATGGAATCCTTGGAGAAAAAGCCGGAAAAACCGGGCGTGCCAATCAGCGCCAGCGAACCCATCAACGAGGTAAACCAGGTGATAGGCATGTACTTGCGTAAACCGCCCATCTTGCGCATATCCTGTTCGTGATGCATGGCGATAATCACCGAACCCGCCGCGAGGAACAGCAGCGCCTTGAAAAAAGCGTGGGTCATGAGATGAAAAATACCCGCCGCATAGGCGGACGCGCCCAGCGCCACGGTCATATAACCCAACTGCGATAAAGTGGAATAGGCTATCACACGTTTAATATCATTCTGTACCAGTCCCAGCAGACCCATGAACAGTGCCGTCGTAGCACCAATCACCATGACAAAAGTCAGCGCGGTTTCCGAGAGTTCGAATAACGGCGACATGCGCGCCACCATGAAAATACCTGCCGTCACCATAGTCGCCGCATGGATCAAGGCCGAGATAGGGGTCGGACCTTCCATCGAATCCGGCAGCCAGACATGCAGCGGCACCTGCGCCGATTTACCCATCGCACCGATAAACAGTAAAATACAAATCAGGGTCGCCACCGACCACGACTGACCGCCAATGATATCAATGGTCTGGTCATTGAGGATGCTGGCATTGCTGAAGACTTGCGCATAATCCAGGGTGCCGAAATACATAAGCACCGCCGCAATACCCAGCAGGAAACCAAAATCGCCCACGCGGTTGACCAGAAAGGCCTTGAGATTGGCATAAATCGCTGTTTCTTTTTTGTACCAGAAACCAATCAACAAATAGGAAATCAGACCTACCGCTTCCCAGCCGAAGAATAACTGCATGAAGTTGTTGGACATCACCAACATCAGCATGGCAAACGTGAACAGGGAAATATAGCTAAAGAAACGCTTGTAGCCCGGATCGTCGCGCATGTAACCAATGGTATAGATATGCACCATGAGTGAAACAAAGCTCACCACTACCATCATCATGGCGGACAGTTTGTCGATCAAAAAGCCGATCTCGAAATGCACACCATCGCTGATCATCCAGGTATAAACCGTGCCGTTAAAACTGGCCGCACCATCGATAACGATGTGTTTGAATACATACAGGGACAGCAGGCAACTGATGCCGACACCGAGGCTTGTGACCCAGTGTGCGGCAGTGCGATCAAGCTGCCGTCCGAAAACGCCGGCCAGCACCGCGCCCAGTAGCGGCGCCAGTACAATCAATAGATAAATAGTCTGCATGTTCTACCCTTTCAGTGTATCCAGTTCTTCAACATTGATACTGCGCCGATTACGGAACAACACAACAAGAATCGCCAGACCAATGGCCGCTTCCGCCGCCGCCACCGTGAGGATAAAGAAAACAAACACCTGCCCCTCGATGTTATTAAGAAAGTGCGAAAAAGCGATAAAGTTCATATTTACCGCCAGCAGCATCAGCTCGATCGACATGAGTATAATGATCACATTCTTGCGGTTAAGAAAAATACCGGCAATGCTGAGTGAAAACAGAATCGCGCCAAGAATCAGATAATCAGACAGTTCGGGCATCTTATTTCCTCTCCTCGGCTTTCATTTTTACCATGCGCACACGATCATGGCGTTTCACCGCGATCTGCTCCGCTGGCTTCTGGTGTTTGGTATTAGGACGCCGCCGCAGGGTCAGGGTAATCGCGGCAATAATTGCGACCAATAAAATCACGGCGGCAATTTCAAAGGGATAAACATAGTTTGTATACAGCACCAGTCCCAGCGCTTGCGTATTGCTATAGGAAGGACCATGCAGGACGCTGTGGTTAAATGCGCTGCCATCGCCACTGACAACCCAGATCAGCATCCCGGCCATAGTCAGGGCCACCAGAATGCCGAGTGGCAAATAACGGATAAACCCCGCACGCATACGTTCGATGTTGATATCCAGCATCATCACCACGAACAGGAACAGCACCATCACCGCACCCACATACACCAGCACCAGCACAATCGCGAGGAATTCGGCCTTGATGAGCAGCCAAAGCACGGCGCTGGCAAAAAAGGCCAGTACCAGGAACAAGGCGGCCTTGACCGGGTTGCGCACGGTAATCACCATGCTGGCGCTGGCGATGAGCAGTACGCTGAAGATATAAAAAATAAATTTTTCTATGCCCATTTCTGTCTATTCACTCTGGTTAGCGGTAGCGCGCATCCTGTTCACGGGCCTGGGCGATCTGTACTTCGTACTTGTCGCCCACCGCCAGCAGTTTTTCCTTGGTCATATACAGATCAGCCCGTTCCTCGCCGTGATATTCAAAAATATGCGTTTCAACAATGGAATCCACCGGGCAGGATTCTTCACAATAACCGCAGAAAATACACTTGGTCAGATCAATCTCATAACGTGTTGTGCGGCGAGTGCCATCCTCGCGTTCTGCCGATTCAATCGTAATCGCCAACGCCGGACAGACTGCTTCGCACAGTTTGCAGGCGATACACCGTTCTTCACCATTGGGATAACGGCGCAGAGCATGCAAGCCGCGAAAACGCGGTGACAAGGGCGTGCGCTCTTCCGGATAACGCAGCGTCATCTTGGGCTTGAAAAAATAGCGCCCGGTCACGTTCATGCCCTTGAGCAGCTCCAGCAGAAACAGGCTTTTCATGAATTGTACAAAATGCTTCATATTTTCCCGCCCCTTCTATGCCGCTGAAAACCAGGGCGGCAGCCCGGCCAGAATGGCAATGCCAAGAACCAGCAGCCAGACGATCGTGATCGGAATAAAGACCTTCCAGCCCAGGCGCATGATCTGATCGTAACGATAACGGGGAAAGGTGGCGCGGAACCAGAGGAAGAAAAACAGGAACACCGCAATTTTGATGAAGAACCAGTGGATACCGCTACCCAGTAACGGCCCCAGTAGCGGTATCTCAAATACCGAATCCGGCAACAATCCGGCCAGCGGTGACAGCCAGCCGCCCAGAAACATCACCGAAGCCAACGCGGAGATCAGGATCATGTTAGCGTATTCAGCAAGGAAGAATACGGCAAACGGCATACCGGAATATTCAACGTGGAAGCCGGCTACGATTTCCGATTCACCTTCGGCCATGTCGAAGGGCGCGCGATTGGTTTCCGCCACCCCGGAAATAAAATAAATCACAAACAGAGGCAACAGCGGCCACATATACCAACTGACGAAGCCGTAGCCTTCCTGCCCACGAACAATATCACCAAAATTAAGACTGCCTGCCGCCATCAGCACCCCCACCAGGGCAAAACCCATCGCGATTTCATAGGACACGATCTGTGCAGCCGAACGCATGGCGCCCAGCAGCGCATATTTCGAGTTAGACGCCCAGCCGGCGATGATCACACCATAGACACCGATGGAGGTGATCGCCAGCACATAGAGCAGCCCGGCATTGACATTCGCCAGTACCATTTGGGCATCAAAGGGAATCACCGCCCAGGCGGCAAGCGCAGGACCAATCAGCAATAAGGGAGCCAGCAAAAACAGGAATTTGCTGGCCTTGGCCGGAATGATGATTTCCTTGAACATCAGCTTCAGGGCATCCGCAATAGGTTGCAGACTACCGTTCCAGCCCACCCGGGTCGGCCCCAGCCGCACCTGCATGGCGCCGATAATCTTACGCTCAGCATAGGTTAAATAGGCCACCGCCAACATCAATGGCAAAACAATCACCACGATCTTGATAAGGATGATAATGACCGTCACCCACCCTGATGGCAGGAAACTTAATAGCGATGTTATCCACTCAATCATGCTGGGGGCTTGCCTTGTCCGGATTCAGTTTCATCAGTTTAATCAACCTTGCCGCATTCACTTACACAGGTCAATGACGCCATACGCGGCACCCAGCGCTGAGGTTTCTTCCAGCGCGACCGGAATCATCACGCACGCATCCGGTATGGATTCATCGATCACCAGCGGCAGGCTTACGCTGCAACTCCCCTGCACCGCCTGCACATTATCTTCATTGGCAACACCTGTACGCTTAGCCGTAGCTGCATTCAGATAAATCGCGGCGACAATGGCATCACGGGTATCCTGCAGCGGCTGCGCGCGGCGCACCAGCATGTCCACGGCATACATGGGCAGGTGGCCGATACGTTGTAAGCCGCCATCTCCGCTGTCCAGGCTGGGGCAGCGCCAGGGACCGGAAGGGGAAAGCTCAAGACCCTCACAGCGAACCTTGAGTTCGTCCCGCACCTCGTCCGAAGACAAATACTCAAAGCCATCGAGTTCGAATAGATTACCCAGCACCCGCAATACTTTCCATCCCGGCCGCGCCTCGCCCGGCGGCGTGCAACTGCCGTTAAAACTCTGCCAGTCTCCAGCACCGTTGACCAGCGTGCCGGAAGTTTCCGCAAAGGGCGCAATCGGCAACAGCACATCGGCCGACGCCTTCATATTCTCACTCATATAGCTTGTCATGCTGATGACAAACTCGGCATGGCGTACCACATCGTGGGCGGCACTGGCATTCGCACAGTCAAGTTCCGGTTCTACATTCAACAGTACGCAGGCCATCAGATGTTTAGCCAGCACGGCGGTTTTGTCATTCTCCACTGTCGCGCCGCCCGGTCCCTGATGCGGCACCGCACCCGCCAGCCAGGCGCCCAGCGCATTGGCGCCTTCGCTCAGAGATCCCAGACTGGCGTTAGTGGACTCGGCAATCAGCCCGGCCAGGGCGCGAATACCGGCCAGCTCGTTCTGGCTCATGGCCTGGGTTCCGATCAGCACGGCCGCCTTTTCTGCACTTTTCAAATGATGTGCGATAGCCCGATGCGTGCCGTTAACCTCCACCGCCGCCAAGATGGCCGAGAGACCATCCGGCATTTCGCTGCTGCTGATTTCTTCCATTAACACCTTACATATCGCAGCCAGTGAACGCAGCATGTCCGCCGGTGAAACCACCAGCATCTCGGCCAGCGGGAAATTAAAATCATAGTCCAGCGCATTGATGGCCATGATATTTGCGCCTTTGAGCGCGGCCTTGCGCAAACGATGGGCGGCAATGGGCTGGTCCTTGCGAATACAGGCACCAATTAACAACGCAGCATTCAGGTTTTCCAGTTCCGCCACCGGCAACCCCAGCACTGGATAAGCGCCACTTGCCGTATCGCTGCTGAAATCCTGTTGACGCAAACGATGTTCGATATTGTCGCAGCCCAGGCCACGCATCAGTTTTTGCAACAGGTACATTTCTTCGAGGGTACTGGAGGGGGATACCAGCGCCCCCAGATGCCTGGCATCATATTTATTGATGACGGTCTTGAGACCTTCCACGGCATAATTCAATGCCGTCGGCCAGTCCACCGCCTTCCAGTCGTCGCCCTGCTTGATCATCGGCTGTGTCAGACGGTCATCACTGTCCAGTGCGGTATAGCTAAAACGATCCCGATCGGAAAGCCAGCATTCATTGATACCGTTATTCTCGCGCGGCAGCACCCGCATAACTTTGTTGCGCCGCACCTCGATATGGATATTGGAACCGATGCAATCATGGGCGGCGATACTGTCAATAGGGATGTTTTCCCAGGCACGGCCGTGAAAACGGTAAGGCTTCGAGGTCAGGGCGCCCACCGGACAGAGATCGATCACGTTACCCGACATTTCAGAATTCACCGCGCGTTCGACATAGGTGCCAATGCGCATATGTTCGCCACGACCGGTTGCGCCCAGTTCCATAATACCGGCAATTTCCTGACCAAAACGCACACAGCGGGTACAGTGGATACAACGGGTCATTTCGGTAGCAATCAGCGGGCCGATATCCTTGTCCCGCAACACGCGCTTGGGTTCGTGATAGCGACCTCTATCCAGCCCGAACCCCATCGAAGTATCCTGCAAGTCGCACTCACCACCCTGATCGCAAACGGGACAGTCCAGCGGATGGTTGATCAGCAGAAATTCCATCACGCCCTTCTGGGCATCCAGGGCTTTGGCCGAATGCGTCAGAACCTTCATGCCGTCCGTCACCGGGGTGGCGCAAGCCGGTACCGGCTTGGGCATTTTCTCGATGTCCACCAGACACATGCGGCAGTTGGCGGCAACCGACAGTTTGCGGTGATAACAGAAACGCGGAATCGTCATACCGGCGCTATCAGCGGCTTCGATGACCATGGTTCCCTGCGGAACCTGGAGCTTCTTGCCGTTAATTTCGATATTGACCATCTGTTTCGTTACCTGTTTATTCATATCCGTCTGACATCAGACCATGCACTTGCCGTGGTCGATGTGATACTGGAATTCTTCACGGTAGTGCTTGAGGAAACCCTGTACCGGCATGGCAGCCGCATCACCCAGCGCGCAGATGGTGCGCCCGCGAATACTGCCGGCCACATCACCCAGCAGCGTCAGATCGTCCTGTCGGCCCTGACCGTGCTCGATGCGATGCATCACTTTCGCCAGCCAGCCAGTGCCTTCACGGCAGGGCGTACACTGGCCGCAGGATTCTTCATAATAAAAGTGCGACAAGCGCGCCAGGACTCTGACCATGCAGGTCGTTTCATCCATGACGATCACCGAACCTGCGCCGAGCATGGAACCTGCTTTGGAAATAGAATCATAATCCATGTCGGTTTCCATTATGATTTCAGCAGGCAATACCGGCGTGGAGGAGCCGCCCGGTATCACGGCCTT
>DRJN01000456.1 GCA_011052165.1 Gammaproteobacteria bacterium | reverse complement strand
TCCGCGTGGGCACAAACACCGTGCCCACCCTACCAGGTTTGTCATCACAGCCCAAGATTCTTCCAGATAGCCAAACTGGCTTCGGCTTGATTCATGCTATAAAAGTGCAATCCTGGCGCACCGGCTTCCAATAATTGATGGGCGAGATCGGTGACGACGTCTTCGCCGAAGGCTTTGATGCTGTCGGTATCACCCGCAAACGCTTCCAGGCGTTTGCGGATCCAGCGCGGAATTTCAGCGCCGCACATGTCGGAGAAGCGGGCCAGGTTGCTGTAATTGGTGATCGGCATAATGCCGGGAACGATGGGAACCTCGATGCCCAGTCGTTCGCAATCATCGATAAAACGAAAGTAGGCATCCGGGTTGAAAAAATACTGGGTGATGGCGCTGTTCGCACCCACGTCGATTTTGCGTTTGAAATTATCGAGATCATGTTGCGCATTACTGGCCTGAGGATGAAACTCGGGGTAGGCGGCCACCTCGATATGAAAATGATCGCCGCTTTCAGCACGGATAAATGCTACCAGTTCATTGGCATAGTGAAACTCGCCACTGGTATGCATGCCGGAGGGCATGTCGCCGCGCAGGGCGACAATGCGGTGGATATCATGGTCGATGTATTGCTGTAACAGTTCACGCAGACTTTGGCGGCTGGCGCCTACGCAGGTCAGATGCGGCGCGGCATCAAACCCGGCCTGACGAATCGACATGATGGTATCAAAGGTACCCTGCTGGGTACTGCCACCGGCGCCGTAGGTGACGGAAAAATATTTTGGCTTCAGCGCGCCGAGCTGGTCACGCACGAGTTTAAGTTTTTCCACGCCCTTGTCGGTCTTGGGTGGGAAAAATTCAAAGCTGAATTGTGGTGGGTATTGTTTTTGACTCTCCATAATATTCATAACCTTAAAGATTAAATGAATGCTCTGGAAATAACGCAAAGGATGCAGAGCCGCAGAGAACGCAAAGTTAAAAACTCTGCGTTCTCTGCGCCTTCGCGTTCTCTGCGTTACTAATCAGAGGGGTGCCTAGTAACGGTAATGATCCGGCTTATAAGGTCCTTCAACCGGCACGTTGATGTAGTCGGCCTGTTCCTGGCTGAGTGTGGTCAGGTTGACGCCGATTTTTTTCAAGTGCAGGCGGGCGACTTTCTCATCCAGATGTTTGGGCAGAATGTAAACCTTGTTTTCATATTTGCCGGAATCTTTGAAGAATTCCATTTGCGCCATCACCTGGTTAGTGAAAGAGGCGGACATCACGAAACTGGGGTGGCCCGTGGCGCAGCCCAGGTTGACCAGCCTGCCCTTGGCCAGAATGATGATGCGTTTGCCATCAGGAAAAATAACGTGATCAACCTGCGGCTTGATTTCTACCCACTCATATTTTTCCAGTGCGGAGATTTCAATTTCAGAATCGAAGTGACCGATGTTGCAGACGATAGCTTCGTTTTTCATCACTGCCATGTGGTCATGGTTGATAACGTTGACGTTACCGGTGGTGGTCACGAAAATATCACCGAGGGCGGCCGCGTCATTCATTTCAACCACGCGATAGCCTTCCATTGCCGCCTGTAGTGCACAAATGGGATCAACTTCAGTGACCCATACCGTCGCGCCCATGCCGCGGAAGGCCTGCGCACAGCCCTTGCCGACATCACCGTAACCCAGCACTACGCAGATCTTGCCGGCAATCATGACGTCAGTGGCGCGCTTGATACCATCGAGCAGGGATTCACGGCAACCATAAAGGTTATCGAACTTGCTTTTGGTGACCGAGTCATTGACGTTCATGGCGGGGAACATGAGTTCACCAGTTTCCATCATTTGATAGAGACGATGCACGCCGGTGGTGGTTTCTTCAGTGACACCCTTGATGCTGTTGACGATTTTAGTCCACTTGTCCGAACCATCACTGATAGTGCGGCGTAGTACATCAAGAATGGCCGCCCATTCTTCGTTGTCGCCGGCTTTGGTTTCCGGGATGCTGCCGGATTTTTCGTACTCGGCACCCTTGTGAACCAGCAGGGTGGCGTCACCGCCGTCATCCAGAATCATGTTGGGCAACTGACCATCAGGCCAGGTCAGCATCTGTTCGGTGCACCACCAGTATTCTTCGATGCTCTCGCCTTTCCAGGCGTAGACCGGGATGCCCTGCGCGGCAATCGCGGCGGCGGCTTGATCCTGGGTGGAGAAAATATTGCAGGAGGCCCAACGTACTTCTGCGCCCAGTGCCACCAGGGTTTCAATCAGCACCGCGGTCTGAATGGTCATGTGCAGACTGCCGGCAATGCGTGCACCCTTTAAAGGCTGCTCGCTGGCGTATTCTTCGCGCAATGCCATGAGGCCGGGCATCTCGGTTTCAGCGATGGAAATTTCTTTTTGTCCCCATTCGGCCAGGGACATATCCGCGACTTTGTAGTCGGTGAAGGAAGGGTCAACTACAGCATTCATATCATCTCTCCTTAAAATTTAAGATAAAAAAAGATGAGCGCCGTTGTTGTAAAGTAAAATTCCCGAGCCTGACGGAGGCATAGATCATGTTCGACCTACGCCCGCTGCAACGCTCCTCGGGAACCCCTGATTTATAAACGCAAAGACGCAAAGACGCAAAGATTTTTTATAAAATTTTTCTCGTTCCCGCATTCGGAGTGTGGAAACGAGGCACCGGAAATTCTTTGCGCCCTCTGCGTCTTCGCGTCTCTGCGTTGGATTTTTACAGACCCGCCGCATCGCGCAGGGCATCTGCCTTGTCGGTTTTCTCCCAGGTGAAATCAGCTTCTTCGCGACCGAAGTGGCCATAGGCGGCGGTGGCGGCATAGATGGGCCGTAGTAGATCCAGCATTTTCACCAGGCCACCCGCGCGCAGGTCAAAATGTTCGCGCACCAGTTCGACGATCCGGCTGTCGTCCACCTTGCCAGTGCCGAAGGTTTCCACACTAATAGAAGTGGGTTCAGCGACACCAATGGCGTAGGAGATCTGGATTTCGCAGCGATCGGCGAGGCCGGCGGCGACGATGTTCTTGGCCACATAACGTCCGGCATAGGCGGCGGAGCGATCGACCTTAGACGGATCCTTGCCCGAGAAAGCGCCGCCACCATGACGCGCCATGCCGCCATAGGTATCCACAATAATCTTGCGTCCGGTAAGGCCGCAGTCGCCCACCGGGCCGCCGATAACAAAGCGGCCGGTGGGATTAATGAAATACTTGGTGTCCTTGTCCAGCCACTCAGCAGGCAGCACCGGTTTGACAATTTCATCCATGACCGCTTCGGTCAGGGTTTTCTGTTCAATATCCGGGTTGTGCTGGGTCGAGAGCACGACGGCATCGATACCCACAATGGTACTGTCTTCATAGCGGAAGGTGACCTGACTTTTGGCATCGGGGCGTAACCAGGGCAGGGTGCCATTCTTACGCACTTCAGCCTGACGCTTGACCAGGCGGTGAGCATAGGTAATCGGCGCGGGCATCAGTACATCCGTTTCGTTATTGGCGTAGCCGAACATGAGACCCTGATCGCCAGCGCCCTGTTCATGTTCATCACCTTCATCCACCCCCATGGCAATGTCGACGGACTGCTTGTCGATAGACGTGAGAATCGCGCAGGATTCCCAGTCAAAGCCCATGTCGGAACTGTTGTAGCCTATTTCTTTGATCCGCTTGCGCACCACATCGTTCATATCGACCCAGGCTGAGGTGGTGATTTCACCTGACAGCACGACCATGCCGGTATTGACCAGCGTCTCACAGGCTACCCGCGCTTTCGGATCCTGGGTCAGAATAGCGTCGAGAATAGAATCGGAAATCTGATCGGCAACCTTGTCGGGGTGACCCTCGGAGACAGATTCGGATGTAAACAGGTGTGCGCCGGCCATATTGATAGTCCCTCAAAAGCTTTAAAATTAGTCGAGAGCGAAGTTTAGCGGTTTTCCTTTGCTTTGAATAGCCGAGCCTCATCTGCGGCGGTAGTTGAAATATTGGCTACCATTTAGCTTTCATTGTTGATAGTTTTAAAACCGTAGAATAAAAACGGAAGGAGAAACCTATGATTAGTCTGGAAACACCTGTCTGTGAGTTTGATAAACCCGCCGTGGGTTTTGCTCTGCCGGGGGTGGATGGCAAAACCTGGACGCTGGCGGATTGTGCCGGTGAAAAAGGTTTGCTGGTCATGTTCATCTGCAATCACTGTCCTTATGTGAAGGCTGTTCGTGAACGCATGGTGCGAGACTGTGCTGAACTAAAGAGGCTGGGTATCAACAGCGTGGCCATCATGTCCAATGATCCTGCGTTATATGAGGAGGATTCCTTCGAGAACATGAAAAAGACAGCTGACGAATTCGCCTTTCCCTTTCCCTATCTGTGGGATGAAAGCCAGCAGGCGGCGAAAGACTATGGGGCGATCTGTACTCCGGACTTCTTTGGTTACAATGCCGATCTCAAGCTGCAATACCGTGGGCGGCTGGATGCTTCGCGCAAGCAAACGGCTGCCGCGGATGTGCGCCGTGATCTGTTTGAAGCCATGCGTCAGATAGCGGAAACCGGCCGCGGACCGGAGGTGCAAATTCCGAGCATGGGTTGCTCTATAAAATGGCGAACATAGGCGGCTTTATATTATGGTATGAGTGAGCTTTTTTCGGTCATCCAATCGTAAGTTTACGATAAACGTACTTTATTGCCTTTGCGCGCTACTTTATTAGAACAAGCTTATTCCGCTTCAGCTCTTGCCCACGACCTGTAAAAGATGGGAAAATGCGCCGCTCTACGTCCGGGGGAACCAGAACCGGGGATAAATGCGGGTGTCAGGCCGCGCTGACCCATCAGGTGTGGCAGCGGACCCTCCTGCAGTTTTCCAGTTAACTATCCCGTATTCGGTCAGGAATGTGCACAATGCTGCGCAGGGTTGAGGTCGTGTCTGATGGAATCCGGATGAAACGATTTACTCGATTTTGTTTTTGAAACTTACAGGGGAACACTATGTCATCTCGTAAACAACTCGCTAATGCCATACGTGCATTGAGCATGGATGCGGTACAGAAGGCTAATTCCGGTCATCCGGGTGCGCCTATGGGTATGGCGGATATTGCCGAAGTTCTGTGGAATGACTTCATGT
>DRJN01000455.1 GCA_011052165.1 Gammaproteobacteria bacterium | reverse complement strand
GCATAAGTATTTGCATCATAGCCCCCTCTCCCTCTGGGAGAGGGTTGGGGTGAGGGGATAAAATACATGCAAATACTTATGCAACGATTAATAAAAGAGACGAGACAATGAACAGCACAAAAGAAATTATCGAAGATATTCGCCAGGGCAAGATGGTCATCCTGATAGATGATGAAGATCGCGAAAACGAAGGCGATTTGATTATGGCTGCCGATCATGTGCGTGCGCAAGACATTAATTTCATGGCCCGTTACGGTCGTGGACTCATCTGTATGACGATGTTGAAAGATCGCTGTGAGCGTCTGCGCCTGCCGTTGATGGTGAATGAAAACAACGAAGCCAATTCCACCAACTTTACCGTTTCGATTGAAGCCGCAGAAGGCGTGACCACCGGTATTTCGGCCGCCGATCGCGCCGTGACGATTCGCCGGGCGGTGGCGGCGGAAGCCAAACCTTCGGATCTGGTGCAACCGGGTCACGTTTTCCCCCTGATGGCACAGCCTGGCGGCGTTCTGACTCGCGCCGGCCATACTGAAGCGGGTTGTGATTTGGCGCGCCTGGCCGGGCTGGAACCGGCCTCGGTGATCGTTGAGATCCTCAATGAAGATGGAACCATGGCGCGTCGTCCGCAACTGGAGAAATTTGCCGCCGAGCATAATCTTAAAATTGCGACTATCGCCGACTTGATTGAGTACCGCCTGCTGAATGAAAAAACCATTGAGCATGTTGCGCGTTGTGAGATGCCTACCGAGTTTGGCAGCTTTCACCTGCATGCCTATCGCAACCTGATTGATGGCCAGGTGCATCTGGCCCTGGTCAAGGGCGATCTGGAACCCGGTGTGCCGATTCTCGTGCGTGTCCATGTGGAAAGCTGTCTTTGTGATATGTTCGGCAGTCAGCGCCAGGATTGCGGCTGGCCTTTGCGTGATGCGCTTAAGCGTATAGCCGATGAAGGCGTGGGTGTCGCCATCATTCTTCGTCTGGCCAATGAGTCGGAGGCTATTATCAGCCGCATCAAAAATTATAGTTTGCAGGATGAAGGCACCGATCTGCCTCGCAGCGATGCGGGAGAGGACTTGCGTACCTTCGGAATTGGCGCGCAGATTCTGTCTGATCTTGGCATTACCCATATGCGAGTCCTCAGTGCGCCGAAGAAAATGCATGCTCTTTCCGGTTTTGGTCTGAATGTGGTTGACTATGTGCATGACTGAGTTATAACTTTTAAATTAACCTTTTCGGGTATAATCCCCTGCTGCTCGCAGCAAAAAACGGTAGGATGGGTAGAGCGAAGCAAAAAAAACGGTAGGATGGGTAGAGCGAAGCGAAACCCATCAGCAGGCTTATTTGTTGGGTTTCCCTACTGAACTTCGCGCTTCGCTCTACCCAACCTACAACTTAATACCCCGCAGCAAGCTGCGAGGTAGTTCTTTTTTGGACGAATAAAATGAAAAACATTAAAACGATAGAAGGCGGGCTGATTATCGATGGCACACGTTTTGGCATTGCCGTCGCGCGGTTCAACAGCTTTGTGGTTGAGAGTTTGCTGGAAGGCGCCATCGATACCCTGAATCGGCATGGGGCGAATGAAAAAAACATTGAGATCGTGCGTGCTCCCGGCGCGTTCGAATTGCCGCTGGTAGTGCAACGCATGGCGGCCAGCGGTCACTACGACGCGGTGATTGCATTAGGCGCGGTTATTCGTGGTGGTACACCACATTTTGAATACGTTGCCGGTGAATGTGTGAAGGGACTTGCCCAGGTGATGATGCAGAAAAATATTCCGGTCGCTTTTGGGGTACTGACGGTGGATACCATTGAGCAGGCGATTGAACGTGCCGGTACCAAAGCGGGTAATAAAGGCGTGGAAGCGACGATTTCGGCGATCGAAATGGTCAATCTTCTGAATCAGATTAACTGATCAGTCCGGCAGGAAACCAAATAAGAGATTATGAAGTTAAATAGTCGTACGCGCGCCCGCCGTCTGGCCATGCAGGGAATTTATGAATGGCAGATGTCGAATAACAATATCGGCGATATTGAAACCCGGTTGCTAATCGACAGTAATGCAAGACATCTTGATCTCGAACTTTTTCGAGAGTTGCTGCTCAATGTGCCAAAAGAGACCGATGAACTGGATATGCATATTTCTGAATATACAGATCGGCCTATGGCTGCACTTGATCCGGTTGAATGCGCCATCCTGCGCCTGGGCGCGTATGAGCTTCTGCGGCGACCGGCGGTGCCTTATCGGGTGGTGATTAATGAAGCCGTTGAACTGGCCAAAACCTTTGGCGCCGAAGCCGGACACAAGTATGTGAATGGTGTGATGGACAAACTGGCAGTTAAATTACGTAAACAGGAAGTTGCAGAGCGTTTAAAAAATAAAGCCTGACTATAAACATTGGGTGGGCTAAATCCATGTCGAAATAATAAAGAGGCTGCTATGCCGGATTCCGAGTTCGAGATCGTCAACCGGTATTTTGCCAGCCAGGCATTTGGCGGCGAGGACATTATTCTCGGGATGGGTGATGATGCTGCGGTTGTTTCTATGCCCGCCGATAAACAGCTGGTGGTGTCTATCGACACCCTGATCAGCGGAGTCCATTTCCCGCTACCGACCTCGGCCGAGGATATTGCCTGGAAAGCACTGGCGGTCAACCTCAGTGATCTGGCCGCGATGGGGGCAAGTCCTGCGTGGTTCACGCTTGCGCTGAGCCTGCCGGAAGCCAATCATAACTGGCTGGCGGCTTTTAGTGAGAGTCTGGCGGATATTTCTTCAGCCTACCGCATTCCACTGGTCGGCGGTGATACCACGCGCGGCCCGCTCAGTGTCACTATTCAGGTGGCCGGTTATGTGGAGCCGGGCCGGGCATTGTTGCGATCCGGCGCTAAAGTAGGCGATCAGATCTTCGTCACGGGCAGTATTGGTGATGCCGCACTGGGCCTGTATCTGTTACAGCGACAGTCTGAGAGCCAGGTCGGGACAGACTATCTGAGCCGAGATCTCATCCGGCGCCTGAATCGGCCACAGCCGCGCATTGAAATGGGACAGGCGCTACAAGGAATAGCCAACGCCTGTATCGATATCTCGGATGGCCTGTTTGCCGATCTTTCACATATCCTTAAAGCGAGTGCGGTAGGCGCACGCTTGCACCAGGCGCAGATCCCTCTGTCTGAGGCAGCGCAGCAATTTCTGTCAGAAAATCCGCCGCTGCGGTCAACGATTTACAATCGCGGCGATGATTATGAACTGTGTTTTTGCGTGCCGGCAGAAAAATGCGGGCAAATGGAGACGATGGCAAAAGAGCAGTATTGCAGGCTAAGCCATATCGGTGAAATCGTATCAGGTCATGATTTGCAACTGTTCGATGCGCAAAACAATCTGCTTGATTATCGTCATGATAGCTATGATCACTTTATGACAAAGCAGGAGTAAGGAAGCTGTGCGTCCATCAGCCGTTATGTTGCGTAATCCGGTGCATTTTCTGAGTCTTGGATTTGGCAGTGGTCTGTTTCCCGTCGCACCCGGTACCGCCGGTACCCTGGCGGCCATTCCGGTTTATCTTTTGCTGGCGAGACTGGATCTATCGACTTATCTGGCCGTGACGTTGTTGATGTTTGCTATCGGGATTTACCTGTGCGATATCACTTCCCGAGAGCTGGGGGGGGAAGATCACCCCGCCATTGTCTGGGATGAGATCGTCGGTTATCTTGTTACCATGATTGCAGTACCGCCGAAAATAGAATGGCTGATTGCAGGCTTCCTGTTATTTCGACTGTTTGATATTTTTAAACCCTGGCCGATTCGAGTACTGGATCACAGTGTCAAAGGAGGTCTGGGGATTATGCTGGACGATGTACTCGCGGGTGTTTTTGCGGCATTGATACTGCATTTTTTTATTTCATGATTTAACGCGGAGATCGCAGAGTCGCAAAGACGCGGAGAAATAATATTTTTTTGCTTGTGTACGCCGCGTTTATGCGGAAAACCAGGACCCCTGTTCCAGGAGTTAGTATGCCGATTAAAGCAGTCGCATTAACCTTGATGTTCTTTTTGTCATTATTATCAGTAACCGGCACAGCGGCGCCTGCTGATAACCGCGAAACCATTATGGTGCTTGGGCTGTTCAAGGATCGAGCGGTCATTCGCATCGGCGATCAGCAGCGCATACTGCGTGTGGGAGAGACGACACCGGAAGGTGTAAAACTAATCGAGGCGGACAGCGAGAAGGCGGTGCTGGAGTTCAGAGGCAAAAAAAATACGTATTTTCTTGGTCAGCAAATCAACAGCCACTTCAAGAAGGCGGTGATAAAAGGTGAAGCGAATATCTGGCCGGTGAACGGTATGTATCTGGTGGGCGGTGCGATCAATGGTCAGCCGGTAAAATTCATGGTGGACACGGGTGCCAGCTGGATTTCCATGAACAGCCAGCATGCCCGGCGCCTGGGCCTGGATTACCGGGTTTCCGGCAAACGTAGTTCGGTATCAACGGCAAGTGGTGTGGCGCAGGTTTTCCTGATCAATCTTGACCGGGTCAGAGTAGGGGATATCGTACTCCATCAGGTTAAGGCGGCCGTACTGGAAGGACATTCTCCCACTAATATATTACTGGGCATGTCATTCCTGGATCGGGTCGATATTCAGCGCAAAGGGCAAATGATGACCCTGAAGAAAAAGTGGTAGGGATGGTCGCTAGTCCTGTAGGTTGGGCTGAGTAAAAACGAAGCCCAACAATATTATTAAGAGACGAGCGGTCAGGGACGAGTAGCGGGTAAGAACGTGGGGCAGGCTTACCCGCCACCAGCCGCAGGTATATTAGTAAAATCTGCGTTCTGACCCCAGTTCAGTTCTACCCATCCTACTGTTTTTCGCTGCAAGCAGCGGGGAATTAAACCCAGAGAGATTAAGAGACGAGCGGTCAGGGACGAGTAGCGGGTAAAAACGTGGGGCAGGCTTACCCGCCACCAGCCGCAGGTATAT
>DRJN01000454.1 GCA_011052165.1 Gammaproteobacteria bacterium | reverse complement strand
GGCATCCGGTATAACAATCATGCATCATCCCTTGCCCGATCCTTGCGTAGCATCTCCACCACATCGATGTCGTCACCCAGCGGGGGGAGATTGTCTCGCAAGGTATCCATTTCGGCAGCTGCTTTTTGTCGCTGCTCGCGTCGCAGCCGCTCTTCCACCGCCCGGCTGATATACCGACTGCGCGCGCCTTTTGGCAGCTGCTGCAGGGATTCCCAAACAGCGTCATCCAGCATGATGTTTAGACGATGGGCCATATCCACACCTCATATACATACTCATGTTACACATAGTATAGGCACGCATGCTACAGGCGCAAGAATTCAGTTATTGCTAGCACTAACAAAAAAGAAATATCTTTAATTACGGTTAGTTATAGGTCTATCTGGTGAATTAACGATCCATTTCTACCGTACTGGCCTCACCAGAAGCAGGCCACAACCAAACGCTTTGGCTGGTCCAATTCCTTGAAACAGCGCCGATTGAAACCGCTCGGGATCCATAACGGTGAGCAAACCTGTGTAATCCAGCGTGCTGAACTTTATCGTTTTCTTCCTCACTTTCTTGGTCACGCTGTGACGTAAATAGGCATCTACCCGAACCGCATCCAGATTAAAAGAGAAGCCGTATTTCCCTGCCCGGGCTGCCAGCCAATCCAGGCCAGCCTGCTGAATCAGGCTCTGTATTGAAGGGCGATCTGCCTTCGGCATAGACTGATAATCCATACGTTTCTTGAGATCCATGACGACATCATGGCGCTGCTTTTTTCC
The DNA here is from genome assembly GCA_011052165.1 of Gammaproteobacteria bacterium. Classification (GTDB taxonomy): domain Bacteria; phylum Pseudomonadota; class Gammaproteobacteria; order UBA6429; family Thiohalophilaceae; genus JAADGZ01. The sequence continues at coordinate 6,822 of DRJN01000454.1, read as the reverse complement.
TGCCTCACTCAAACGTGTTACTACCGGGTTAACGCGCAGACTGAAGGCCAGTTGTTGCCCTTCCTTAATATGTGGTTCATAACCCTTTGACTCAATTTTCCAGACATCTTTAGCGTGCACCGGTAAGCGGTCGGAGATCATAAAAAACCGTGGCCATCCCTCGATCTGCTCCCGACGAAAAAGAAAATCCCGATCCGCATCGAGGTCTTTTTCAAACAGCCTCCATAGGTATTGATGTTCCCGATAACCGTCGTTACACATCAGGTTTGCCAATCGGGCAGTATCAATAGCGCCGGGACTCATTAACGAGATGCGACTGAAATACATTACTCCTGCTCCTCCACGGTCGCTTCTAAAAAGTAATGCTCTTCACGCACAGCAAACTGCCACCGCTTCCGGCTTAATGACTGATCGCGGCGGTTATAAACCATATGCACGCCGCCATCCGGAAATCCGGCTTCATCCCGGCTCAGGGATTCCCAATAGAACCCGGCCCGACCCCCTCGCGGTAAATCACTCAAAAAGCCCTCCTGTTCCGGTAAACCATCGAATGCCTCTTTGAGTGTATTCGCCTCAATAATTCGGGGCTGTAGCGGAAGTGAAGGCGGGCAGGATTTTCTACCCAGATACAAGGTGAACTGTGGGCGGAGCAGCGCCGACACCAGCGCTGATAATTTCCATGGCACGCTATCATTTTTCGCCCAAATTGCGACACCATAAGAAGCATCCATACGATAATCGCGCTGAGACAGAATGGTGTTCAGCTTGTCACTGGCTAGTTCATCGCACCGAGTGTAGTAACGTACACCCCGCCGCTCTGGTGGAACCTGGGTGGTATGGTAATCGCGCAAGAGTTCGCCGGCCACATCAACCCGAACCGCTATGGCATACCCGGCGGCAAGCGACCTGTGCTGTTCTTCTTCGTCACGGCGCAAGCCAAGTGCAGCCGCCAGTAACCCCAGGACGGCCGATTTCGATGGATGGCCGGCGCTTGGACGCTGCTCTCCAACCGCGATATCGCCCCACGCGCTCATCGGGCCATACAACCTGAATAACAGATAAGTTTTCATGGCTTCAGGACGTGGCGCAAGAAACAATTTCGGTCAGGCTGCCTTTACCACTCGCTGCATTCATCGAACAACGGCTATCGGCACAAGCACCATACACCTTATCCATGTTACCTAGTGCCTGATCAAGGCGCTCGATAGCCCCCGATAGCAAATCGCTACCAGTAACAGGCTTGAGGAAAGCAACGGAGAGCGAACGCGGCTGCTGATCCCCCTTTTCACACAACAGGTATGACGCACGGGCGCGAGAAGCAAAACTGTTCTGCTTACCGGTAGGCGCTATGGTCGCCGCACACTCGATTAAGGCCGACAATGTCCGGTTTACAAGACCCTGATCGCCGCCAAGGTTTTCTTTAAGCAACTCACGATCAATACAGGCATAGAGATAAAACAGACCCGCAGCAAACTCGGTTTCGCCCATGTGCCCGGCGCCAAGATCCTCATCACCCTTATTGAGATCATCAACCGCCGTGAAGAAATCATCTTCAACGGTCACGCTATGCACACTGATCGCGTGAGCAACCTGTGCCGCCGCCTCAGTATTGTAGGCTGGACTGGACGCCAGCATCCGGCCAAAGAGTGCAATGTCTGCCGCGGTATGCTGTTTTCTTAACAGACGCAGATCTTCCTCATTCGGCCCCTCATCACGCGATGCGATTTCATCAACAAGGCCATCGATAGCCGTCTTCTCCTCGGGCGAAAAATGTGCAAGCTGCTCAATTTCAAGCTCCGTCATCTCCTTTTTACGCTGTTCCTTTTCGTCGAGTTCTTTCAGACCTTCTTTGTCCTTTTTGCTCAGCGTCTTTGGTTTTCCGAAAACACCCGCGATGGACTTTGCCCAATCCATCGCCTTCTTGTCCTTTACACCTTTCTCCCTCAGTGTATTGAATACCTTCACCCCCATGGCTTTGGTGCGTGTACCCACATGTCCCTTCAGCGCCTCTGCGAATATATCGGATGTTCGCCAAGCGCGTTTAAGGCTCTGCGAAGAAACGCGTAACCGTGGTACACCACCCATGACTGCGGTTTTTGGGCGACCCAGGTCATCCCGATTCAGATTAGCAGGTGGATAAGAGGTCAGCAGATGTAACTGGACAAAACGGCTCATAATGAAATTCTCCTCGTAGTTTTTCACACATTCGATTCAGGCGGATTTCTTCTCCGGCACATTGGGAAAGTAGTCGTATGCCCACTTCTTCTTGATCTCGTTACCCCAATAAAACACAGCGTGGGCAAGATCGTGGATATCCGCTTTGCCTTTCAGCATCCGCAACACGCGAACCAGGGCCGTATAAAGTTCTGTGCGATCTCTCTGGAGCAGACGCCGGAATCGCAATTCACTGACCACGGGCCGACCACCTTCCGGCATAGACATCTGCCTGGCAAGGCTTCCCCCGGTCGTTATTTCCTCAACATGAGACAACAGACCGACAATGGCCGCCAACCGATCTTCCCAATTCGACTGACCTTCAAACGCTGGCCGCAGCCGATGACACAAACGCTGGAAAACTACCGTCATCACCACTTCATCCACACTCTTGCAGCGCCGCAACTCGGCACGCGCGCCCCGGTCATTCTGAAGCTGGCTCCACTGGTCCGCGAGTTCGCGGCCGACTCTCGATTGCTTTGAAAAACCAATACTCATGCAGAGTTCTCCTTTTGTCTAACTCCAAGATCCAACAACATCTTCCTGCCATAGACGAGTTTATGCAGTTTCTGATGCGCTATTGCGATACGACGTGGATTGGCAGCAGCCACATCGCCACGAGCGGCCCAGTAATCGAACAACGCCATGGCCTCACGAGTCAGTACGCCGTGCCAGTCCGACAGCACCCGGCTGTCGTCCCTTTTTTCTATAGCTGTTTTAAGTCCGCCAAGCATCGTGTAAAATGCACTTTCAGTATGCTGAAAGAATGACTCCTTCAGGAAACCGGTATCACCACGTGCATCACCGGGCCGTTTGAACCACGCCTCCTTGACGCAGGTTTGCAAAACACCGGCAACCTGGGTTGCAGCATCCACCATAGTCTGGACGCGTTTTGCGAACTCACTGCGCACCGCATCGTCATCAATCACAAATAACGGGAAGGTTGTTTCATACCAGCAACGGGGCTTCATATTGTCCATATCGTAACCGAAGGCCCACACTCTGAGCTGCTCGCCCTCCAGGCGGCGTCTGGTATCTTCCCGAAACAACGAAATAACACTGGCAGGCTTCATTACCTCCGTACCTTCAATCCACCCAAGCCAGTGGCGATAACCCAGGCCACCGGGTTGCGCATGAATCGGCATAGGCGCACCTGTCTTTGTGTCGATATAGTGTGGACTCAGTGGGTGCTGCCACACCCCACCATAGTTCACACCGTAATTTGTCGTGATATAAGACGTGACTATTGCATCACCTGCATCTCCACAAAGACCGCATTCACTAGGCTCCGACTCCTTCCAGTTAATCTGAATCCGCCTTGGCATCCCCCAAAACATTTGCAATGGGTGTGCATCCTTCGGAGTCGTTTCACGGCCGGATTTAGACTCACTGGTTCGGGTCTGCGAAAGCCAGGGAAAAATATCGCTGGATGCAGACTTGTCGTTATTACCGGTAAATCGGAACACAACTCGGGAATCCAGAACATTGAGCCACAGATTACGCCAAAGCGTATCTTTCAATCTGCTACCTTGGGGATCCAGCACGACCAGCGTGGTAAGCGGTCCGCCGCCGCGCAGTGAAGTTCGGTGACCAACCCCCCCACTCGGCGCATTGGTCTGCAACGTGAAAAGCGCTATTGCAGCACAGGAAGGGCACAGGCCACTTACTTCGCCACGTTTAACAAAATGATCGGTGTTATCTTTCAGAGACTTCCCGCCAGGCGCATCGATCAATAAGGCACTGATGGGCTTAGGCTCCCCTTCCAGTGGATCGAAGTCCTGCATGAAACAGGCACCATCCCCGCTCAACTCAAAAGCATCCGAGCAGGAGGAAAATAGCGTCTTCAATTCATCCGCAGATGGCTGCTGTTCGAGCCAGCCCACCCAAGCATCGTGGCTTTGAGGCGCCGCCGCCGTCTGCAACAAGCCGATCAGGAACTGCATCAAGGCACCATTGAAGTCGGGGCGCGGCGCAGCTAGTGCGATTACCGGATTCTCAGGCTCTGTAATTTGCCAGGGCGCAATACGCATTTCCGTGTCGTCTCGACGACGGACGGGTATCCATGGATCTATCGCCAAATTAATCGTTTTCATCACCGCTCTCGACATCCTTGAAATTAATTCGAACCGAACGAACTTTTGTTGCGACGAATGCCCCCACACCCACAATCACACAAATAATGAGCTCCAAAAGACCTGGCATGCCGCATATCTCCCATAAATTTGTGAGGGAAGTGTATGCTTGCTTTTCTCACTACGCAATATTTGCAAAGGCGTGTTTATTTATATTAAGATTGCTCCGTTCCTGACGAAAGTTGGGATGAACCAGCGTGATTATTGATATATCGTTAAATATCAATGTGTTCCCTGCTATGTAGGGCTGTAGACGCAGGAGCCACAAACTCCTGCGTCTCTATTTCCGTCATCATTCCCAGAACGGTGTCATAACAAACTGACAGATCCTTGCCCTTGCCATCGAGAACATTTCCACACCATCTACCACCCTCATTTTGGATTAGAGGCAACAACACCCCCCACTTACCCTTGGCGGGAAGTAGTTCATGCGCACTATCAAACACCTCTTGAGGAATATCCTGGTAAGTCCCTTCTCTCGAAAATAAAGCTTTCCGCATGGACACTGCGCTACGCGTCCAGGCATATCGTCCGCTACCAACCCATGGAACAATTTCTTCGTTCTCATAACGCGCGAGATAGACAGTGGTACTTTCTTCGCCCAAACGCGTTGGCGTTGCAGCTTCATCCCACCAGATATTACTTTCCTCCTGCTGATAACCGGACTCGATATTCAGCAGATTGAGTTCGGCCTGACTGCTCTTAGCCATGCGCCCGCCCTCCTCCGCCAAAGCGGATTCTTGCAAGGCTTCAGGGATTTCGGCCAATGCATCCTCACCATAGACCGACTCGATCAGATAGCGCGCATCTTCGGGCATCCGGAATGCACCATCCTTACGAAGCAGGCGCAGTCCAAGCCAGAGTTGACCGTCCATTTCCTGGTAGACGGCTGCTGTTCCCGGCAAGGCATCACGTAACCAGCGCGTGCCGGGGGTATCGGTCCAGGGCGGAGTAAAAAGGTAAAGAACCGGTTCGCCGCGCTCATCCGGGCCGTTGATTCTCCGACCTAGCGCACTACGGCGGTGCCGCCGTAATCGACCGGCGCGTTGAATCACAAGGTCAATCGGCGCCAGATCACTAACCAGCACATCAAAATCCAGATCCAGTGACTGTTCCACCACCTGGGTGGCAACCAGTACTCGGCCTCGGCGTTCGTCCGGTGTACTGCCCGGATCAAAATGATTCAGAACATGCTTCTCAATACCCAGCCGGTCATCCATGGCGTAACGTGCATGGAAAAGTCCAACGTGAGATTCCGGCAGCAATTTCATCAGTTGCGACCATGCTTTCCTCGCATCATTGACGGTATTGCGAATCCAGCAAACGCACTGACCTCGCCGAACAGCTTCGCGAATTATCAACGCGACTTCTTCCTCAGAGCCCAACGTTTCTACTTTGACCCGTCGACGAACACTGTCACGGGTTTGCATGGCACACTCATCAGCACCATCAGCATGGAAGTGGGTAAGCAATGGATAAGCATCGCTGTTAACAAGCCCCTCCGCAGACCGACTATTCAGCCCGCGTGAGAACGCATTTATCAGGCTCTTGCGCTGAGTATGTGGCAGCGTGGCAGACAATAGGATGGCACTTCCACCTGCTGCCGCGTGCGCAGTCAGCAAGCCCTGCAACAGGGTTTGCATGTAAGTGTCACAGGCATGGACTTCATCGACAATCAACACTTTCCCCAGCAGGCCAAGAAGCCTCAGAGACTGGTGGCGAGATGGCAATACCGCCAGTAATGCCTGGTCAACTGTGCCGACACCAACAGCCGCCAGTAACGCCTTTTTGCGATTGTCCGCAAGCCAGGCATTACAGTGCGCAGCTGCCGACAGAGCGCCATCACGGTATTCACCTTCGCTATCCATAACCGACAGGCGAAATGCATCAGACAGGTCGCGTGCACTATGCGCCAGCACTAATGACGGTTCCGTATTATCCGCGAAAAGATGTCGATATACCGACCCAATGCGCTGGTACATGGCATTGGATGTCGCCATGGTAGGTAAACCAAAATACATGCCGGAAGCCAGCCCGGCCTGCATCAGCCGATGAGCGAGAAGCACCGCGGCTTCTGTTTTACCTGCGCCAGTGACATCTTCCAGGATAAAAAGCTGTGGCCCACTCCCAATTCCAAGCTGTATTGCTCGCGCCTGAAGAGGTGTTGGCTTGATTGTTCCCTCTTCAATTTCAGTAAAGCAATCATTTAATGAAAATGCCATTGAAGGTTCGACTGGTAGCAACCCAGTCTTCTGCACAGCGGCTGCCGCCCATTCCTGGATACTTTGCCAATAGAGCTTCAGGTCGATGGCTTCTGTTCGAAAGCTGGAAGCTTCGCGCCCGGATCCCAACCAATCGCACAATACTGTGAAACCGGCCAGCCACCAGGAAGCTATTTTCATGCGGTCAATATCCAGCGACGGGAATGCCCGGCCTTCGGGAAGCAGAAAGCCCGCTACTTCTGCAACAAATTCAG
>DRJN01000453.1 GCA_011052165.1 Gammaproteobacteria bacterium | reverse complement strand
TCAGTCGTAATTATTTATTCCCTGCAAATGATTTTTGTCACCAGCGGCATTCTTCTTCGCTATGAAAGCAATTACCTGATCGTGTTTGTATATTTGCTGCTTGCGACGGTTATTTTCGGGGTGCTGAATTTGGCTGAACGATCAGGCTGGCGTCTGGCAGATCGACACAATAATGCGGCGGAATACAATAAAGTCATGGCTCATGACATCCTGAGGAATGTTCTTGTAGTAGTCCCCAGGCGGTTTCTTTCTATCGGGATTCCATTGTATTTAATCGGGACCAGCCTGATTATTGAACGAGTGCCGGCCGATTTCGCGAAAATGGCGTTGCTTGTTTCAGGGCTAATGTCACTTGAATTATTTTTTGACAGAAATGCTCACTCTATAATGCGTCGCGCATTAATTTATATCACTGCTGCATTTGTTGTATATCTTGGATTGAATTATATGCCGCCCTGGCTGCATTTTATGGAACGCTTTATAGGCACGTTTTTTATACTGACCGCCGTTGCGTTCGCAGCAGCAGTCAAATTTTCGCCCCGTAGACGAAAAGCTGAGTTTAATACTACAGCAACAGATTATCTCGTTGTATTGTCTTTGCTGGCGGTACTGGTGGCCTCAAAAGGCGATTTTTGGGGGAACGAGTGGATAACGTTTGTTGTACAAATGGTTGTGGTGTTCTATGGCTGTGAACTTCTTATTACTGAAAAACGCAGTCGCTGGGGTGGCTTGAGCATTTCCGCTCTGGTGACAGCAATCATCCTCACTGTTCGCGGCATACTGCTCGTTTAGGTAATGCTGCGCTCCTGCAAATATTTGATCCCGGGATATGTGTTCGAGTCCTCATTGCCGAGAATCATAAGGGGCTGGTAACGGTAGCTATGATAACGAGTGATTTTCTTGTGATTGGTGGTGGTGTCATCGGTGTAAATATTGCGTTACAAGCTAAGCGTAATTTTCCGGATAGCACAGTAACGTTGCTGGAAAAAGAAGCCGATTGTGGTGAACATGCCAGTGGACGCAATAGTGGGGTTCTGCATGCAGGTTTTTACTATTCGGCAGACAGCCTGAAGGCACGTTTGACAAAAGATGGTAATAAGCGCCTGACAGACTTTTGCCGAGAGCGCGGCCTGGGCATTAACCATTGCGGGAAACTTGTAGTTGCCGCGAATGCCGATGAACTACCGGTTCTTGATGAACTGTTAGCCAGGGCCAGGCATAACGGCGTCACACTCCACGATATTTCCGAGGCCGAGGCGAGGGAAATAGAACCGAGGGTGCGGACCCATGAGCGGGCACTGTTTTCACCTACGACCGCCAGTGTGGACCCGCGCGAGGTGATGAGAGCATTTGTATCGGATGCCAGACAGTCCGGTATCAGAATTCTAACCGATACCCGGTACACGGGCAGAAAGAACGGCGGTATCCGTACCACGGAAGGTGATATAGAGGCAGGTTACGTTATCAATGCTGCAGGTCTGTATGCGGACAAAATTGCCAGAGATTACGGGTTTGCAGAACATTATCGTATTCTTCCCTTTAAAGGACTCTATCTGTATGCCAACGAAAAGGTAGAAGCTTTAAGGACAAATATATATCCAGTGCCGAATCTTCGAAATCCATTTCTGGGTGTGCACCATACGGTTACGCTGGACGGAAAAAGCAAGATAGGCCCCACCGCAGTCCCCTGTTTTTGGCGAGAACACTACCATGGCCTGGACAATTTCCGTATCGGAGAGTTTCTTGAGGTTATGGCAAGAGAGGCGTATCTGTTTATCCGGAATGATTTTGATTTCAGGAAGCTGGCCTGGGACGAGATGCAGAAAATATATCGACCACATATTGTGAAGCTGGCGGCCGGGCTTATGAATGGCGTGGAGACCGGCTTTTATACAAAGTGGGGTAAGCCGGGAATTCGCGCACAACTGTTGGATACGAGTAAAAGAAAACTGGAAATGGACTTTAAAATGGAAGGGGATAAACATTCATTTCATATTCTCAATGCGGTATCGCCGGCGTTTACCTGTGCCATGTCGTTCAGTGAATATACGTTCCGGAAAATTAATGATCTGATCAGCTAAGCGTGCTGCTGTCGGTTGTAACAGAAACATTCGGAATGTACCCCGAGTCAGTTTGGTAGTAAAGTCAAACAACAGTTGTTGATAAAGATTAACTGAATATAAGGAGCAAAGCTGTGAAAGCAGTGATTCTTGCCGGGGGTTACGGAACCCGAATCAGTGAAGAAAGCAGTGTAAAGCCGAAACCTATGGTTGAGATAGGAGAGAAACCTATTCTCTGGCACATTATGAAAGTCTATTCGGCTCATGGGATAAACGATTTCGTCATATGCTGTGGTTATAAGGCGCATATAATCAAAGAATATTTCGCCAACTACCACCTCCATTGCTCAGATGTGACATTTGATCTGAAGAGTAACAACATGGAAGTCCACAACAGTAGCGCAGAGCCATGGCGGGTTACGCTTGTTGATACCGGTGAAGGTACCATGACCGGAGGCAGGCTGAAGCGGGTAAAAGATTACATCGGGGATGAGACGTTCTGCTTCACCTATGGTGATGGTGTCAGTAATGTAAATGTCAGCGAGCTAATTGAATTCCACCGTGCTCAGGGTAACCTGGCTACCCTGACCGCGGTTCAGCCGCCAGGTCGATTTGGGGCTTTCAGACTCAGCCAGAGCGATGACAAGGTGCATTCATTCAAAGAAAAACCAGAGGGTGACGGAGCCTGGGTCAATAGCGGTTTTTTTGTTTTGGAGCCGGCCGTAATGGACTATATTGCCGGAGACGCCATCTCCTGGGAAAAAGAACCCATGGAGGCGCTTGCCGCCGCGGGTCAACTTTCGGCCTTCAGACATTCCGGATTCTGGCAACCGATGGATACTCTTCACGATAAGCATGTGCTTGAGGAATTGTGGGCAGAGGGACAGGCCGCCTGGAAAGTATGGTAACAATGAAGTGGTTGTGGAAATCCGGCAAGACACGCTAGAGAATACGAACTAATCATCAGGAGATACTGAATTGAAAATTTTAATCACTGGGAATATGGGCTATGTCGGGCCGCGTCTGCTTGAACAGTTGCGTTCTACTGCGCCGGAGTCAGTGCTGATTGGTGTAGATACCGGTTTCTTTGCGCACTGTCTGACGGGTGTAAATATATTCCCCGAAAGCCGGCTGAATACGCAGATTTTTGCAGATGTAAGAAATTTGTCGCCTGATATGTTGTCGGGGGTTGATGCCGTCATTCATCTTGCCGCAATTTCGAACGATCCGATGGGCGACAGATTTGAAGAGGTAACCTACGATGTTAACTACAAAGCAAGCGTAAATATCGCAAAAATGGCCAGGAAAGCGGGGGTCAAGCGCTTCGTATTTGCGTCCAGTTGCAGTGTTTATGGTTTTGCAGAAGGTGCTGCACGTAACGAGCAGGCGCCATTAAATCCGCTGACTGCATACGCAAAATCGAAGATTAAGACTGAAGAAGATCTTAAGGAGATGGCGGACGATAACTTCGTCGTCACCAGCTTGAGATTTGCGACTGCGTGCGGATCAAGCGACCGCTTGCGCCTGGATCTTGTACTAAACGATTTTGTGGCCGGCGCGATATCGTCAAAGCAGATAACTGTGTTGAGCGACGGTACACCGTGGCGACCACTCATCCATGTAAAAGATATGGCGATAGCAATGGATTGGGCGCTGACTCGCGAAACAACTGCCGGTGGTGCGTTCCTGGCGCTGAACGCCGGAAGCAATGACTGGAACTATCAGGTGCGCGAGCTTGCAGAGACTGTGGCGGAAGCTATCCCGGGCGTGGAGGTTTCGATAAACAAGGATGCGCCGGTGGACAAGCGCTCCTACCAGGTGGATTTTGCCTTGTACGAAAAACTCGCTCCGAATCATCAACCCGGGATGACTTTGAAAACTGCCATTGAAGACCTCGCGGAACGGCTGGAGTCAATGCATTTCAGTGACCAGGATTTCAGGAATTCAGGTCTGATGCGTCTCAAGGTAATATCTGCACACCTTGAGAGTAGCCGCCTGGATAGTCAGTTGAGGTGGCAGTAGGGTGTGTTTAACGGGAGTTTGTTCAGATGAAATTCAGTAAAACAAAACTTGATGGCGCATACGTTATTGAGCTGGAGAAGCTCGAAGATAACCGCGGTTTTTTCGCCAGGACCTGGTGTCAGAAAGAGCTTGAAGCGAACAATCTGGCTGCACAGGTCGCACAGGCGAATGTGTCATATAATGCCAAAGCGGGCACGCTCAGAGGCATGCACTACCAGGTGTCACCCTATGAGGAGACCAAGCTGATCCGCTGCACACGAGGGGCGCTCTATGACGTAATTGTAGATCTGCGGCCGGATTCTCCAACCTATAAGCAATGGATCGGTATCGAGCTTACAGCGGATAACTACAAAATGTTATATGTGCCTGCCAATTTCGCTCACGGGTTTATTACGCTGGAGGATAGCACTGAGGCTACCTACTTTGTTTCCGAATTTTATACTCCGGGGGCGGAACAGGGTTTGCGCTGGAACGATACGGAATTTGGTATAGACTGGCCTCGTCCGGCTGAAATTATTTCTGATAAAGATGCCGACTGGCCGGATTTTAAACCTTAGCTTGTGCAAAACGTGATCAAGAGGAACCTGAAGTGATTTTAATCGATAGCGCACTACAGAGTCGCCGGAATGCCGATAATCCGGTGAGAGTTGCTATGGTCGGGGCAGGATTTATGGGGCGGGGAATTGCCCTGCAGATCAATACAGCTGTTCCGGGTATGGAGCTGGTCGCGATTGCCAATCGTCATATAGACGGTGCAAGACGAGCCTATGAAGAGGCTGGAAACAAGAATATATGTGAAGTGAGTACTGTTGAGCAACTGGAAGAGGCAATAACCAATAAACAACCGGCTATCACAGAAGACCCCTTCCTGTTGTCGGATGCACAAGGTATCGATGCGATTATCGAAGTGACGGGTGCGATCGAATATGGCACCCGGATTGTGCTTAGAGCAATTGAAAATCACAAGCATGTCATAATGATGAATGCCGAGCTCGATGGCACCATTGGACCCATATTGAAAGTCAAGGCGGATAAGGCCGGTGTTGTTATTACCAACGCCGACGGTGATCAGCCTGGTGTAATAATGAACCTTTACCGGTTCGTTAAAGGGATAGGTGTAAAGCCGGTCTTGTGTGGCAACATCAAGGGCTTGCAGGATCCGTACAGGAACCCGACCACACAGGAGGCGTTCGCCCGGCAATGGAAACAGAAGCCGCATATGGTGACATCTTTTGCCGACGGAACAAAAATCTCGTTTGAGCAGGCGATAGTCGCGAATGCGACGGGAATGCGTGTGGCCAGACGCGGCATGTTCGGACCCACTGTGGAATCCGGGACGCCGTTAAAAGAGGCTGTGAAATTGTATCCCCTCGAAGCACTTACCGAAGGCCCTGGTATCGTGGATTATCTGGTAGGCGCAGAACCGGGACCCGGTGTATTTGTGCTGGGTACCCACGACCACCCGATGCAGAAGCACTATCTCAATCTGTATAAACTCGGGGAAGGCCCCTTGTATTGTTTCTACACACCTTATCATCTGTGTCATTTTGAAGTCCCGAACACCGTTGCAAGGGCTGTGCTGTTTGGTGATGCGGCAATAACGCCGACCGAAGGTTTACGGGTAGATGTGGTTACAACAGCCAAGATTGATCTGAAAGAGGGAAGTGTTCTTGACGGGATGGGTTACTACATGACCTACGGCCAGTGTGAGAATGCCGATGTTGTTGCAAGACAGAGGCTGCTTCCGATAGGCCTTGCCGAGGATTGCCGTCTTAAACGTGATATAGCCAAAGATGAAGTTATTACTTATGATGATGTTGAGATTCCCGCCGGACGTTTGTGCGATGAGCTTCGGCTGGAACAAGACAAGTATTTCTCTTTTGCGTAATGGCTTCGGTAATGAGTGAACAGGCGAATGCTGTGTGTATGGACATGCTATGAGTGACCCGGCCGGGAAAGACGACATCGTCACGATTATTGAGCCGGCGAGTGGCTGGGAACTTCCGGATTTCAAGGAAATTGTGGCTTACCAGGATCTTTTCTATTTCCTGGTCTGGCGCGATATCAAGGTCCTTTATGCACAGACCGTGCTGGGGTTCGCCTGGGCGATACTCAACCCGCTTATTCAAATTGTCATATTCAGCATTATATTCGGCAAAGTGGCTAAAATACCGACAGACGGTATTCCGTATGTTTTGTTTTCCACGGTTGCGATAATTCCCTGGACCTATATGGCGGAGTCCATGAGTGCAGCGAGCCAGAGTCTGGTTAGTGGGCAAAATATGCTGGGGAAAGTCTATTTTCCGCGCGTGGTTTACCCGATAACGCCAGTACTGGCCAAGCTGGTTGACTTCTCGATTTCGCTGCTGCTGTTAGTGGCGGTAATGGTTTATTACCAGGTTGCGCCAACCTGGAATCTGCTCTATATGCCATTGCTTGTGTTGCTGATGATGGCTGTTCCGGCCGGTATCGGCCTTTGGTTATCGGCACTTGCTATCAGATACAGGGACGTGAAATTTGCAATGCCGTTCGTAATCAGGATGTTCATATATTCCGCCCCCATACTTTATCCGGCGTCGGCAATTCCCGATGCGTACCGGTTTCTTTACTCACTTAATCCGATTGTGGCGGTGGTGGAAGGATATCGGGCCTGCCTGTTGGGCATGCCGATGCCCTGGGAATACATTGTGCCCGGCACAATAGTGGCACTGGTATTATTGCTGTTCGGTGCTGTTTATTTCAGAAGAATGGAACGCGTTTTTGTAGACGTTATATAGCTGAACTACTGTGTAAAGTCGGTCTCCCATTCCAGTAGCGGCCGTATGACCCCTCCAAGCTCTTTTACCCAGTCGCCTCGGGCGGTATCGCCTTCCATAGGGTCAACCGCCTGGAAACTGACGACTTCGCGCTCGAAAAACTGTCGAACCTGGTGCGGTTTTAACGTGATCATTCCGACGTCCACGAAATAGCTGCCTTCAGACCAGAAATTACCTGGCACCCATACAGTGGTTATATACGTACCTTTGAGTCTTTCCTTCTTACGCCACTCGGGGTCGATGTCAACGGCGATAAATACATCCACACCATTGTCGGTTACCACCTTGAAATTCGGCAGCAAGGTGTGCCCGTCCTGATAAACTTCAAACGTCATTTCAAAGCCCACGGGCTTGCGAATATCCAGCGACGAGGCCGAGGTTTGACGATTCTCATCCAGAATGCGTACGCGTTTTAACCTGACGATGTCCGTGCCTGGCGCTTTGTCATCATCATCCCAACACCGCTCCGCAGCGGTGTTGGATCCCTCATGCATATAGCGGGCAACGATATCATGAGAATGACCATCCGCAACGAGCTGGCCGTTACTCAGCATAATCACTCTTTGGCACAGTCGCGTTACCGCCGGCATATTGTGCGAAACAAAAAAAACCGTTCTGCCCTGGCTTCCGACGTCCTGCATTTTTCTCAAACATTTATCCTGGAACGCGGCGTCACCGACCGCCAGTACTTCATCGATAATCAATATTTCAGGATCCAGATGTGCGGCTACGGCAAACGCAAGGCGCACGCGCATACCGCTGGAATAACGCTTGACCGGTGTGTCGAGAAATTTTTCCACTCCGGAAAATTCCACAATTTCATCGAATTTTCTATCCACTTCCTTCTTGCGCATGCCCAGAATAGTACCGTTAAGATAGACATTTTCCCGCCCGGTCAATTCGTTGTGAAAACCGGTCCCGACTTCGAGAAGGCTCGACGTGTGCCCGTGTATTTCGATCCGGCCGCGGGCAGGCGGGGTGATCTTTGACAGGATTTTGAGCAAGGTGGACTTGCCGGCACCATTACGGCCGATAATGCCAACGACTTCACCCTGGGTCACATCAAACGAAACATTGCGTAGCGCCCACAGCACATTCGAATCTGCGTTCGCATCAGGATTATCAAAATCCAGATCCGAAAAACTATACAGAGACCGGTATTTTTTATAGTTGCTTATTGGACTCTTGATCATTTTACCCAGAGACTTAAACAAGGAGTCGTCAGTTTCCTCCTTTACACCCAATCGATAAACCTTACTGACGTTTTCCGCCCGTATTGCGATACTGCTCATAGATATTTATTCCCCAAAGCTGTACTGAAGTCAGAGCCTGCCACCATCTTTTACAGGGTGACCGGAAAAATAGCCATATTAACTTTCGATAATCCCTGTTGCCACGACGGGGTCATCGGTATTGCGTAAGATAACGCCGTTGGTATTATGCTAGCCTACTGGTATTTTAACAAAAATCTGAGGCGAGCGGGATTCCACGGACGCATGAGTCTTTCAGGATCGCAAATTCGACGACTAAGAGGGTTGGCCAGGCGATGGAGCCGATTCTGGTTGCGGTGGGGTGGAACGGGTCTGGTCGGGAGACTTGCCAGCAGGTTTGCTGCATGGACAGCACCTCCGCACCTCGGTCAGGTATCCCTGGCTTATTTAACGCCTCGCGGGTATATCGATGCGGACGCGACCCTATACCATTCGGATCTCCGTCTGGGTCAGAACGTATACGTAGCGCCCGGTGTATTGATATTTGAACATGGCGGGGGCGGGGCGGTAACGCTGGCCGATAAAGTGGCAATCCATAGAGGCGCGGTGCTTGAAACGGGGAAAGCCGGCTATATCTCGATAGGCGCTGAATCGAGTATCCACCCCGGTTGTCAGCTTAAGGCATACATTGAGCCGATTCTGATTGGTGAAGGAGTCATGATCGCCGCAAATGCAGCCTTGTACTCGTATGATCACGGAATGGATCCCGATCTACCGATCCGCCGACAACCGATTACGGCCAAAGCGCCGATTACCATTGGTAATGGTGCATGGATCGGCACGGGTGTCATCATACTGAGCGGTGTGACTATCGGGGATGGCGCCGTGGTTGGGGCCGGCTCGGTGGTGACCAGGGATATTCCGGCGGGGGCGATTGCAGTGGGAAACCCCGCGCGTGTCATCAGGTATCGGAAAGACCTGAAACTTGCAGGAAAGGTTGATGAGCAGCAGTAGCCGTCCACTGGTAAGCATTGGTATTCCCACTTATAACCGGGCTGCCGGCCATTTGCGCGATGTCATAGAGCGCTCACTGGGGCAGACCTACCGGAATATCGAAGTCATCGTATCGGACAACTGTTCGACGGATGATACCCCGGCACTGATCGATTCGTTTAACGATCCGCGATTACGATATTTCCGGCAGGAAACCAATATCGGGCCGAACAACAACTTCAATTACTGTATGAACCAGGCCAGGGGGGAGTATTTTCTGCTCTTTCATGACGATGATATGATCGACAAAAATTTTATCGAAGCCTGTATGTCATCGCTGGAACCCGGGCAGAAGGTCGGCGTCATTATTTCCGGGGTGCGTCTCATCAATGAATACGGTGACGTGCGTGCAGAGCATGAAAATAAGGCGGATGCGACTACGCCGGCTGAATTCATCCTCGGCTGGTATGCGGGTGAGACCACATTGTATTTATGCAATACACTTTACAATACGGGTTACTTGAAAGAGATCGGAGGATTCCATTCGAAGAAAGGTTTGTTTGATGATCTTGTAGCCACGTTCACCCTGTTAGCCCGGTATGGAAGGGTGGATGTTAAAGAGGTCAGGGCGAGCTTTCGTCGGCATTCGAATAACAGGGGATCATCGGTGCCGGTTGAAGACTGGATTGAAGACAGTATGTTTTTAATCGATCTTATGTGCGATCTGATGCCGCACGATTGTCAGTCTTTACGGAAAAATGGCAGGAAGTATTTCAGCAGAAAAATGTATCGGCATGTTGTACGTGGTCTGTCGTTGTTACCCCGTATTGGGGCCTATTTCAGAATTTATAAGTCGTTTGGGTTTGGTTATTCCCCTTTGCACTTTATTTACACCAGAAAGTTAAAGCGCATTAATAGAATGCTTACACGAAACTGACGGCGCCGAATATGCGGATTGCCTACTTTCTTAACGAATTTCCGTCTTTATCCCAGACTTTTGTTTTTAACCAGATCACCGGGATGATTGACAAGGGGCATGATATTGATATCTATGCCAGGCGTCGATTCGAAACGGAAGAGCGTCATGTACAGATTGAAAACTATGGTTTAATGAACCGAACACGCTATCTTTTTGATATTCCCGACGGGTACCTGAAACGCTTGATGCTGGCCATCGAGCTTGTTTTGAAAAGAGGTGTGTGGCGTAAGCCACGACTTCTGTTTAATGCGCTGGTCTCCTTTGAAAATGCCCGGGACCTGTTGAAAATGAGGTCTATATACAGTGTGCTCGCAGTCGCGGATCGAGGCCGCTATGACATCATTCACTGTCAGTTCGGGACGCTGGGCCCGCTGGCGTTGAAACTGAGAAATATCGGCGCGATAGAAGGAGAGATAGTCACTTCTTTCAGGGGCTACGATATAACCAGGCAGTCGGGAAACCATGCAGCGCTTTACAAGGAACTGTTTCAACGCGGCGCACTATTTTTACCGGTAAGCAAGAGCCTGCGAAAAGAACTGGAGGCGGCCGGGTGCCCCCCGGGTAAGGTGAAAGTACTTCATTCAGGGATAGACTGCCGTTTATTTGGATTTTCCGGGCACCGAAAATGTCACGATGGAACAATCAGGTTGCTGACTATCGGCCGTTTTGTCGAAAAAAAAGGGATCGAGTTTACGCTGGCTGCAGTGGCCAATGTGCTCAAATCCGGATTAAAAATACATTACACGCTGGTTGGCGACGGCAAGCTGAAGAGCCGGATTGAAAGGCAGATTGTGGAGAATCACCTGGAGGAAACAGTTACCTTGTCGGGTTGGTGCGATCACGACGAAGTGGTGCGCCTAATGGATGAATCTCATCTTTTGATGGCTCCCAGCGTTACAGCGGAGGATGGAGATGAGGAGGGTATTCCCAATGTTGTCAAGGAGGCGATGGCAAAGGGGTTGCCGGTATTGAGTACCTGGCATGGTGGTATACCGGAACTGGTTGAGGACGGTGTGTCCGGGTACCTGGTTCCAGAGCGTGATGTCACTGCCCTGACAGACAGACTAAGCAGTTTCTGTAACCACCCTGAAAAATGGACTGAGATGGGAAACCGGGCCAGGGAAAAAATAGACGCCGAATTTGATATGATGCGCATAAATGATGAGCTTGAGAGGGTGTATTCAGACATCATGCAGGAAGGGGTATAAATTGGGCCAGGGGTATACAACCCTGCATAGCCTGGAGACTCGCTGGGGTAGCCGGGCCTCCGAAGCATAAGGTATTATTTCGCGATAATACCGGGCATGCCCGGAGCAGAGAGAAAAACTTATAAGGTGCTGATTTAAATGAAAAATATAGCCTGTTGTCAAGTTGTACGCCTGGCTTTCTGTTTGGCGATGTTGTTACGGGTTGGTGTCTCAGTGGCGGCCGTCGATAAATTTGATCCCTATGCCTTTGCCCGGGTTCTTTACGATTCAAATATATTCAGGGCTTCAGGCAATGTCACCGATGAGGAGGACGATACGGTGACCCACCTGGGGGGAGGGATGGAATCTGATCTGAAATTGAGCCGGCAGCACCTGCTGCTGGACCTGGAAGTGGATCGGGTACTCTATGACAACTTCGGCAACCTGGACCATACGCGAGTCAACGGGGTAGGTACCTGGGACTGGCAGGTTGGGAATCTCTGGAGTGGTAACCTCGGTTACCAATATAAACGGGTAATGTCTTCATTTAATGAGCAATTTACCCGAGAGAAGGACATGAGAACCACCCAAACCGGTTTTCTGGATGCCGGTTATCAGATTCACCCCGACTGGCGACTGAAGATAGGGGTGGACTATTCAGAGATCTCGTATCAGAAGCGTGGCCGGCTGGACCGTGACTCCACCGCAGGGTCACTTGAAGTTCAGTACAAAAATACCCTCAATACACGCGTCGGCGTGCGTGTAAAGTACACGGGCAATGACCTGAGCCAACAACAGGATGTTCTTGGGGCCAAGGTTAATAATGATTATACGGAGACTGAAGTCAGCGGTGTATTCTACTGGGAAGGATCGGGCAAGTCGTCTCTTGAGGCCAGTTTGGGATATACCGATCAGAAATTTGACGAACTGGGTGACCGCGATTTTCAAGGTTCCACCGGTCGCCTGACCTACAAATGGAAAGTGACGGGAAAAACGAAGCTGGATTTTTCTGTCTGGCGCGAAACGTCCACCAAGTCTAATGAAATCACGACCTATATCCTGTCAAAGGGCGTGAAAATTAAACCCACCTGGCAAGCAACATCGAAAATTTCAGTTTTTGGTGATGCTTCTTTATATAATGAAAACTTTAAAGGACAAAACGAGATCGATGCCGCCCTTGGTGGGCAGCGGCGCGATGATGATCGTTGGCAGTATCGTATCGGTACTCGGTGGGATCCCCGGAAGTACGTGCAATTGTCTTTAAGTTATTTAAAACAAAAACGCGATTCCAGTATAGATGCTCGTGACTTCAAAGATAACCAGATAGAAGCCAGGGCGCGGTTTGATTTCTAGCGGGGCGGCTGACCGGTCGGCACGGTCTGGATGAAAATCCTTTACTACTGCCCCGAATATTATAGTTGGCATGGTGGGCGCGCCCATGCACGAGGGTTCTTCCATGCGCTGGAAAAGCTGCCATCGGTTTCCCGATGCTTTTTATACCCCAAAAAAAGCCCTCAACCCGACTTCAAATCCAGCCGGCGGAAATTGCCATTGCGTGGGAAACTTTGGTTCCTGCCGCCGACGTTAAGGCGAATTGTCCAGTTCTTTGTGCCAAGACGTAAATTGGCCAGAGTCCTGATTAATGAAATAAAAGCGAATAGTTGCGATGCGATCGTAATAAGAACAGGCGTAAGGTTGCCGGCCCTCAAGGATATAAAAAAGGCGTGCCCGGACACCCTGATATGTCTGGAAATAAATTCTGCACATTTTGACGAGTCTTTTCCCGGCTTGCCGTTAAAATCCGTCTTCCAGAAGTGGGAAGTAATGCGATTTAACCAGGCAGATGCGTTGGTGGTTGTATCGTCCTACTTAAAAGGCTATCTGCAAACGCGCGGAATCAGTTCGGGGAAAATTCTTGTTAATCAGAATGGGGTGGACGCGGACGCTATAAATCTGTCAGGGGTGAGTGACGTTAGAGAGCAGTATGGGATTCCAGGCGATGCCTTTGTGATCGGATATATTGGCGGCATGGAAGTCTTCAGAAGATTGCCGGATGTGGTCGCCTATATTGCCGAGTTGCGGCACGCAGTCAACGATGATGTTTATCTGGTGCTTGTTGGCGATGGGGCGGACAGGCCGGCAGTTCAGGCAGCGATTCAGGCCGGGGGCGATGCTTTTGGAAATACCGTGATTCTTGTGGGTTGGCAGGAACACTCTGAGATCCCCAGGTTTCTGAAGACATTTGATCTGGCAATATTTCCTTTTACCAATGATTATTGCAGTCCTTTAAAACTCTTTGAGTACCTTGGCGCAGGGGTGCCGACGATAGGGCCGGACACATCGGCTGTGCGGGAAGTATTTGAAAACGGCGTGCATCTGAAACTGGTGAATCAGGATGGCAGTGACTTTATCAGTTCGATTCTGGAGTTAAAAAATAATCCCCGGTTTAGATACGCCCTTGGTAAGAAAGGCCAACAGCGAGTATTGAATGAGTATACATGGGAGAAAAATGCTGAAAGGGTGGTGGGCCATATTAAAAGCGGATTTGCCGGACAGCAGGGTCGATTCTTGCAATATCAGTGATGTCCTCTTTATCGAGCACAGTAAATTAAAAATATGAAGATTCTCCAGGTTAGTACAACAGCGCAACGGTTTGGTGCTGGTATCGCTGCCTATAGATTGCATAAGGGGCTGCGATCTATAGGTGCGGATTCATGGATGCTGGTCAATAGTGTAAGCCAACGGGAGGATTTTATACTTAGCCCGACGAATAATCTCGGCAAGATCATGGCTCGTTTGTACCCGGAACTTGACAGGATTCCCGGCCACATATCCCGGTCGCCACCTGGAGTCGTTTCCTCGTCCTGGGTACCCAACAGGCTGATCTCCAGAATAAAGGCGCAGTCAGCTGATATCGTTAACTTGCACTGGGTTAATGGTGGATTCATGCGAATAGAAGCGTTATCGAAGATTCGGCACCCCATTGTCTGGACATTGCACGATATGTGGGCATTTTCAGGGGGTGAGCACTACCTGGGCGAAAGTACCCGATATAAGGAAGGGTACAGTGTTAGTAATCGTCCTGACCTGGAAACGGGTCTGGATGTTAATCCGGTGGCAAGAGCTGTCGGACCAGGCGCGAGCCACGGTGGTTCAATCCTTTACGCTGCAGCAATCCGCATCCCGCTATTTGGATCTTTATAAGGATATATTGTAAGCGCCTTACGAGCCGAAAGGGTTCTCCGCCGTACCTCGCCGGACACAGTTAGATAAGGCAGCTAACCTTCCCATAGCCTTCGAAATCGATATCGTTTCTTCCTGGAAAAAATTATTACTATAATCAATAAGATAGTCAGTCGCCTGGATAGAGCTGTCTGCTCATGCCGACCTGTCCTGAGATCAGTCAATATGAAATAACTAAAATGTCGAATAAATTTACATATTGATTGTTGCATGGGAGCGTTAATTGTTGTGTGTTGGCATTATCGATAGTCAGGGCAGATCCGGGTTTGGCCCTGGCGCTCAAATGGGGAAAACGGGATTTGCCCGTTGTTTACCTCTTCAATGAGCATCGCCTCGTAACCGGATGAGTTTAAAATTAATATAATTAGTGTTATAGTGCGCCAGATCCTGTCTTTTCAAGGGCCAGGTAAGGCGGTATTCGGAGGCGAACGAGTAGAATTTCCCCTCTGTTAAAGCAGCCGTTTCCGGGTAAAAATTTTTGGGTGGTAAATCGGAGTACAGCCGGTTCGTCGAAATAATTTACAGTTGATTGATATTTTATTGATATATAGAAATAACTGATGTCAGTATTAGTCCGTAAGTTACGATATCAATGATGCTTAAAAGATTTTGAATTTTCGGGAGGAACGACGAGAATGGTGGGTCAGTATCTGAAGACTGCTTTAGGGTTCTTCTGCGCATTCATCATCGGCGTTAGTGCCCTGCAAGCATTTGCAGGCGAGGCTTATCTACTTGGCGGCGGCGATAGTATTGATATCGTTGTCTATGACCAGCCCGATCTGACCACAGCTGTACGGATAAGCCAGGACGATGGGACCATCGCCTTCCCCCTGGTGGGCGAAGTGGCTGTTTCCGGTCTTTCCCCGGAAGAGGCCGGACGGAAAATAGCGAAACTGCTGAAAGAAGGCGGTTTTATCAAAAACCCTCAGGTGGCGCTCACAGTCAAGGAGTTTCAAAGCCAGAAGATTTCTGTCATGGGACAGGTCAATAATCCGGGGCAGTATTCGCTTATGGGAGAGAGCCGGGTAATCGATCTCATCACTCAGGCCGGTGGCCTGAAAGACGATGCGGCTGATATTATAACCGTCGTCAAAAAAGAAGACGGAAAGCAGGTGAAGCGCGAGATTGATCTATTGCGCTTTTATGCTGGCGATATGAGTCAGAATATCAAGGTGTCCAGGGGGGATTTTGTCCTGGTGCCGAAGATGGATGAGTTTTATATACATGGGGAAGTGAAGAAGCCGGGAATGTATCGTTTGGAGAGAGGCATGACGGTTATGCAGGCAGTGTCCGTTGGTGGCGGGATATCTGACCGTGGGTCACTGAGGGGCATCGTGGTTACTCGAATCCTGGGCGATGGTGCAACAAAAAAATTCAAATTGGACTTGACAAGTAAAGTCAAACCCAAGGATGTGCTGTATGTGAAAGAGCGACTTTTTTAATCGTGTTGATTGTTTGGATATTACCATGACATCAAATGAAATGGACCTTGAAAAAATATTTCTGATTCTGCGCATGCATGTGCGGTTGATCGCTGCAGTTTTTTTGCTGGGTGTTTTGATGGCCGTAATTGTCACTTACCAAATGCCGAAAATGTACCGCGCAACGACTTCCCTGAATTTTGAGTTCAATTCAACTAATCCATTGGATGATCGCGAAAGCCGGGTGTTGGCTCAGGACAGTTATATAACGACACAGGTAAGCATTCTGAAAAGTCTGAGTGTTGCTCAGCGCATTGTTGATGGTTTGTCTGATTATGAAAGACAACGTTTGAGAGACGCGCTGGACGCAAAGGCGTCTGTCATTGACGACTTTAAATATGGTTTAAAGCAATTCACCAGTTCGCTTTTTATGAGTGAGGATAGCGATAGCAGTAATGCTGATAACAGTGAATGGAGCGGCGATACGCTGAGAGTAGGGAAGTCATACGATGGGTTGGCCAAATGGATTGGAGTCGACCTGGAGATCACCCCCTTGATAAACAGCCGTATAGTCGAGGTTTCTTATTATTCTACTAACCCCGGAATTGCAGCCTTCATGGCTAATAGAGTTTCTGAAGCTTATATTGCCACGAATCTTAAGATGGTTACCGATCCTGCTTACAGTAAAAAGATCTGGTTTGATGAACAGCTGAAATCCTTGCGTGCCAGTCTGGAAGAATCTCAAGCCAGGCTAACCGCCTACCAGCAGCAAGAAGGCATCGTTTCGTCAGGCGAACGCATCGATCTTGAAACCTCCAGATTGCAAAATCTTGCGGACCAACTGGTAAAAGCGCAGGAAGTCACAAGGAATGCGGAGACCACGCTGCAGAAACTTAATGATGTGCTGAGCAGTGGGGCCTCCCTGATGACTTTTGAACCCGTGTTCAATAACACTGTTGTACAAAAAGTAAAAGTGGAGATACGGGATCTCGAAGGGCGGCTTGTTGAGAGCTCGAGCAGTCTCGGTGAAAACCACCCCAGGATCGTGAAATTGAAATCAGAGTCCAGAGCAGCGCGAAACAGGTTGAATAGGGAAATTCAATCTATTACAGATGGTATTGTTAACACGGCGGATTTGGCGAAACAGCGTGAGAAAGATCTGGCACAGGCCATGGAAGAACAGAAGACGTTAGTCCTGAGCGTCAAAGGAGAGCATGATCGTATCGCCGTACTCCAAAGGGAGGTTGAAAGTGCCCGGGCAACCTATAATGCGGCCTTAAACCAGCTGAATACGACCAGCATGCTGAGTATGGTGAGTCAAACCAATGTTTCCATAGTGGACCATGCCACTGTCCCTTCAAGACCTGCGACACCTAATGTGGCAAAGAATCTTGCAGTTGGCGCCTTCGGTGGATTGCTGCTGGGTGTGGGTATCGCTCTGTTTATGGGCGTATTCGTACGCAGAATACATTCTGAAGAGGACCTTGTTAACGGGATCGGGATCCCTCTTCTGGGCCATTTGAAATGAAGATAAAAACACTAATGGATTTTCTGAATGATTCGAATGAATCCGGCGATACGCGAGAGACCGGTACAGGTAGTGCAGATTACCGAACTTCGGATGACGAAAAGGTCGTATACATCGAAAACCCAGGTTTTGAAACGGTCAGCGACCAGATGGAAGGCAAAGAGTTATTACAGGGTGGAACCCATTGGACAGACCAGAGTATGGGGGAATTGCTGGTAGCCGAGGGGAAGCTGACCAGCGTTGATGTCGATAGGATCATCGATCACCAGCGTGAAAAAGGGCTGTATTTTGGGGAAGCGGCGGTGGATTTAAAGCTGGTTTCACAAGACGATATCCTGCAGGCTTTGTCCCGCCAGTTTGGTTACACCTATGGGCAGGGTGACGATACGTTATCCAAAGAAAAGGTGATGGCCAGTTCGCCGTTTGGCGGGCTGGCGGAGGAATTCCGTTCTATCCGGGGACAACTGCTGAGTAACTGGCTGACCCCACATCAGAAAACGTTGGCAATAGTCAGTCCCGGCAGTAAGGAAGGACGAAGCTACGTTGCGGCAAATCTGGCCATGGCATTTTCGCAAATGGGTCGATCAACAATGCTGGTCGATGCTGATCTTCGCTCACCCCGGCAACATGAGATTTTTGATGTGAAAAGCCGGGTGGGTTTATCGATGCTGCTGGCCGGGCGTGTGAGAATGGAAGATCTCGATACGCTTCCGGACACTGTATCTACATTCCAATATCTTTCAGTACTGGGGTGTGGTGCAGTGCCACCTAATCCTGCGGAAATTCTGGGTAATGGAAGGTTTTCATCGATATTGCGCCAGCTTAAGAAGTACTTTGACGTCATTATTATCGACACCCCACCAGCCACTTACAAGGCCGATGTCATGTCAATAGCCTCCGTGGCCGGTAGTGCATTGCTGGTCGCCAGAAGCGGGCACTCCAGGACAGACGACACTAAATCCCTGGTATCACTTCTGGGTCAGGTTGAAACGAAAGTCGTTGGGGCAGTGCTTAATCAATACTAGCGTTACAAAATCCGGCAATCCGGACGATTGCCAACGCAATCATGTTTTCGAGTGACAGTGATTTCCGGGTCTGGATTATGGTGTGTATATGCGAAATCCTACCTTCATTAACGTAATACTGGTGTATTTATTATTGTTTGTTAGTGGCGCTCAACGATATAACCAGGCAGGCAATAAATATCTTTTTCTTGTATTCCTTATAGCGTTGGTCACATGGTATTTGTTCACGGACCGAAAAATCAGTGACAGGTATCTGCTATATATGACAGTTTTTATGGGGCTATTGTTTTCTTTGAGCCTTTATACGGGTGGTAGTCTTTCATTGCAGTCAATAATCGCAACTGCAATGAAGTTCGTGCTTGCCTATTTTATTCTTAAAACAGTAGGGACGAGGTTCGTTGAAACCTACATAAACGTCGTGGTGTTTTTGGCGGCGGTCAGCCTTATCGGTTATATAATAGATGTTATGCATTTATTTGACGGGCTGATAGCCAAGCTGCCAACCGTTGGTGAAATGGGTTATGAGGGAGTGTTATATACATTCAGGCATAAGTATCACCCTGATAGAAATAACTCAATATTTTTCGAGCCTGGGGCATACCAGGGCTTTTTGAATGCGGCCCTTTTTCTTATTGTCTTTGCTAGAACAGGTTTTGCAAATAAGAAGAAATGGATTTATCTGACTATTCTTACTACTGCACTGATAACGACTACTTCTACGACGGGATTTGTAATATTTTCGATCCTTTATGGGCTGTTTTTATATAAGAGCAAATTAGCCTCGTTTTCTCAAAAGGTAGTATCAATTGGGTTGGCGATTTTGCTAACCGGGTTATTTGCGGCTAAATTCCATTCTGTAATTGTGGTCAAGCTGGATAGTTATCTGAACCCAAGCGTAGCAAGACAAGGCTGGAGTGCAGAAAATCGCAGCTTTGATGCGAAAACGGACCTGAAGATATTCAAGAAGCACGTGTTTGGGTTAGGATACGAAGAGTACAGGAAAGAATTTAGTGCTATAGGCAGAGTAGATGCAACGGAAGGGTCTTCAAACGGTGTTACAAGCATGTTTGCAAACTATGGCTTGCCTTATGCCTTGTTTATTTTTGCTTCATACTACTGGGCGCTTAGAAGGTTGCTAGGCGAAATATTTCTAACAACTGCAGCATATATTATGTTTATTTTATTTTTGTGGGGAGAATCGTATTACCAACTAGCACCGATTAGTTTATCTATTATTGCGGCAGCATTCGTCTATAGCCGGATACCA
Organism: Gammaproteobacteria bacterium; assembly: GCA_011052165.1. GTDB lineage: Bacteria > Pseudomonadota > Gammaproteobacteria > UBA6429 > Thiohalophilaceae > JAADGZ01. The sequence continues at coordinate 4,954 of DRJN01000453.1, read as the reverse complement.
GTCAAGGATAAGCTGCAAGACGGGGAAGGTAATGTTCAACAAGCGTGAACTGGGTATCGTCAGTACTCGCTAACTGCGCTATAGGAGCGATAATGTGGATAGATTGAGGTTTCTGCAAATTCCTAAAACAGCTGGGTCTACCTTTTCAAGAATACTCAGGAATCAATACAAAGGGGAAAATCGGTTTAGGTTTATAGGAGACAACATTGAGGATAGGAAAAGGTTTTCATCATTAACGGAAAAGGAAAAACTAAGCATAACCCTCTTTACTGGACACGCCCCAGTTGTCTCGGGAGTGAAAGAGGCAGATGAAGCTCAAAAAATCACAATACTTAGAGACCCGGTTAGTCGAGTAAAATCATTCTGTCAATATGTGTCTGTAGGAAAAAGTTCATACTTATTAGATAAATTTCCTCCAGAGTCCTTCAATCTGGATGACTTCCTATACAGTAATAATTCCGAGCTAACCAATCTTCAGTCAAGAATGCTTATAAATTATGAAAGAAATGGTTCAGAATTAGTGATTGGCACACTATCTCCGGAAGAGATAAAGGCTAAAGCATTAGATAATTTGTTTAATAAGATAACGTGCTATGGGTTGCAGGAGTATTTTGATGAGAGTCTAATTCATTTTTCCAGCATGCTTGGATGGAGATCGCCTCACTATGAAAATATGAACAAGAAAAATAAAAGGCGATTGCTGAAATTTGAAAATCACCATATAGATAGAATAGTAGAACTAAACTTAATTGATATTGAATTTTACAAAGCAGCAAGGGAAAGATTCCTTTGTATTATAGAGTCGGATGAACAATTGAAAAAAAAGATTGAAGCATTTAAACGCACTCAGAAACTGGCTTCTCCGATAATAAAGATATATGGAGGGACTGGGCGCTACGTAAAGAAAAAATACCGCCTAGTATTTGGGGAAGATGAGAAATTGTAAGTTTTCTGTAGATTGGGCAATCCAGGCGATTATATAAGCCAGGCAAGACCACTTTAGAAACTGATGTCTTTGCCAAAAACATGGGTTGATTCGGACGCCAATTAAGCCAAATAATGGATACGCAAATAAATCAGACGGATATTCAGAGACTGGCTGTAATCATGGCCTGCCATAATCGCCGTGAACTGACGCTGTCATGTCTGGAAGCCTTCTTCCAGCAGAGCGTTGCTACCAAGATCGTTGTCGAGGTCTATCTGATGGACGACGGAAGCACCGATGGCACATCAGAAGCCATAAAAAACAGGTTCCCGGGTGTACACGTCCTGCAAGGTAACGGAAGTCTCTTCTGGAACCGCGGTATGCACGCAGCATTTTCTGCTGCCATTGATAAAGGGTTCGATTTCTATCTTTGGCTTAACGATGACAGCGATTTATATCACGACGCGCTGGAAGTCCTATTGGCAACTTACGCAAAGCTCGCGGCCCAAGGGCATGAACGCGCTATCATTGGAAGTGGCATGCAGGACTCTTTCACCAAGGAATCCACCTATGGCGGTGTTAAGCGCCACCTATGGCGCTGTGGTCGCGTAAAGCTGGAACGGATTGCGCCTGGCAATGAACCCATACAGTGTGATGCTACGAACGGGAATTGCGTACTGATCCCAGCTGCTGTAGTCAGGAAAGTTGGAAATTTGGACCCCATCTATCAACACCGCTGGGGTGATCACGATTACTGTTTCAGGGCCCTAAAGCATGACTGCAGCGTCTGGCTGGCACCCGGTTATCTCGGAACTTGTAAGGACAACCCGATCGAAGGGACCTGGGAAGACGTGAGCCTACCAATGATGGATAGAATACGCAGATTGAACAGTCCACACGGATTTGATTTTCATGATTATGCCATCTACCTGAGGCGCCATCGAGGTTCCTGGTGGCCTGTGCATGTAATCTGGCCATATTTAAAAGTTATACTGCAATCCACCAAGCAAGCGCTAAAGGACTATAAATAAATTTTGAAGGAAAAGTTTGTGGCTTGATTTTAACTGACCGCGATAATCATCAAAACAGCAACTGAATGAGCATCAGCTACAAAAGGCCCTTATACAGGTCCATATAACGGGACGCAGATTGCTGCAGCGTATACGACTGAACCACCGTAGCCCGTGCCTGGTCTGATAACCCTTTCCACCGTTGGTCATCCTCCACCACCCACTGTATTCCTCTGGCCATGGCCCCCGTATCAAATCCGGGCACCAGATAACCATTTTTTTTGTGGGCGATCATATCTGGCATACCGCCTATATCAAAAGCCACCACCGGGGTGCCACAGGACAAGGACTCGAGCACGGTATTGGCCAGGTTTTCTTCGGTCGATGGTGCCACAAATACGTCTGCCGCTGCATAGACCAGTGCCATACTGATCTCATCATGAAGTCTACCGAGATAAAGGGTTTTCATGGGAAACGAATCATCTCCTGAAGATTTACCGAATACGACTAATTGATAACTCTCCGGGTTTACTTCGGCCTCTAATCTTTTAAGCGCATCTGCCAGTAAGTGAAAACCTTTCCTTTTGTCAGTGGCCCATGAGCCTTCGACAAATAGGATTAACTTTTTATCTTCCGGCAATCCAAGGATGCTTCGGGCAGTTGCATGCCCCACTGGGTGAAAGCGCTTGTGGTCTACGCCATTCGGCAAAACTTCCACCCTGCAGTTTTGAAAGAGGTCACTTTGTCGCGCACAATCTGCCAACCATTTACTGGGTGCTGCTACCACCATATTTTCTACATTTGACCAGGATTTCTTTTTTCTTTTCCATATCCATCGATTAACATCCAGACCGGTTTCGGATGCAGGACAATTATTAGTACTATAACCTTCCTTATAGCGGATACTTTCCCCTACGTAATGTTCACCACCAGAGAATGCCCACATATCATGCAATGTCCAGACAATAGGCTGGCGAATCTTTGGGAATGCCTCTATGCGCATGAACCCGTCATTTACCCAGTGCAAGTTTACAATATCAGCGGACTGAGCTTTAATCCGACTTATCAGTCTGTTAGGCGCCCAGGACGACGATATCCTGTCCAACGGTTGCCGAGACAAGCATCCTGGAACGCGGTCAAGGTATGGATACAAGCGAGCCATTACCTTATCGATATTATTTGTCGGGCTGATTATATATTCGTCCGGTTGGATTTTTTTATTAACCAACATACACGAATCAACACCTAGAGACCTTAGCCCTATATTCAATCTGTACGCAGCGATGCCGGCACCACCCTGTTGTGCGGTTGTACTAACCTGAAGAATTTTCATTTTTTGGTTTGCTTTGCTCAATAAAGATATTATCACTGATAATGAAATAGTTGACTCTGCTGTCAGGCAGACCTACTTTTAATATAGCTCACCATCCTTTCAGGATTTTCTCCCCATGTATAGACGCCAACCCTTTTTAACAGAAGCGAGGGCTACCATCAATTAAGATGGCACCTCAAAGTGGTCAATTCAGTACACCACTGAAATTAAAGGTTAACAGGAGGCTAAACACCAGACTTGACTATAACTCTCATTAAACCGGTAACTGTCAGATCAAATCGTACAGCTAATAACGCAAACTTGTTAATACCCCTGAGAATTCGTTATTCAACGTTTCTATAGTTGATTTCTCGAGCTTTCGCGCATAATCGCCGGGTGTTACTTGCCTTTTATGAGAGTACACATCTTCTTCTTTTGCAGGTAAGAAGTCATCCTTGTACTTATTGTACAAGGTGGTATATATTTTTTCGTGCGTATTTTTCCCTAAAATAAGGCCAATACCAGCTTTCTGCCTGGGTTCAAACTCTGAGAAGGCAGAAACAAATCCCTTGAGCCATTTTTCATAATTGGTCACCATATCTTCATATTTAATCAGGACTACATTATCCTTATCGAGCAAGTGTGTGCACAGCTCTTCATACTCCTTTTTTACCCTTTCTATCCTGTTAATAACGAAATGATCTACACCTTCTTCTTCCCATTGTTTACGCTGTTCAGAAGAAGGCTTGAATCTATCGGTGACTACGTGACTATATGCGTGAGAATAGTATGCAGAAGTAAGCACATCTCTCGGGTCTCTTATATGCAAGACCACGGAATATTTTTCCATATTATCTGGAAAGACTGGTAATGCGACATCCTCTCCAGCTCGGATCGGTCCAAAGCATGACGGCCCGGTTGTTGACTCAATAAATAATTTCCAGGATGAATTTTTTATTTGATCGTAATATTTCTTGTTGTTTATCGAATAGGTATCAAGTTCCAGCCGTTTGCCCATATCCGCCCCTAGCTTATGTAAGAACATGGATGCAGCTTTATGTACTGTATAGATCAGCACGCTTTTCATATATTGTCCCTTCGACTGTTTATCGATACCGAGCCATTTAGCTAAGATAAAAATGTTTATTTTATCTGTTTTTTCTATTTAATTTATAAGCCTACGATGGAAAATCTAGTCAGTCAACCCGATTTTCTTATTCTGCAGCTAGGCTTTCAAAAAGCGCCGTACGTTGTACCTAACCACCCACTGGCTGGCTTCCGTCCTGCGAGGTTTCGTACAGCTGTGGACAGTACGCCTCCGGGTGATGTTCCAAGTGACAAAGGTGTTGATCCAGAGAGTCGATTGCTGGCAGGATGCGAGACATAGGCCGGTTCCCCTTGTTGTTATGGCTTTGTTAGCACATACCACGATAGCAAAGGATGACTGGCCTTTCTTTGTTCGGATTTGTTTCGAGATCTACACTGCGCGTCGATCTACGGTCTGGTTGAATCAGGAGAAAGGACAGTCTGAGTTAAACCAAGCCGCTCGGGTTGAAGTGGCAACTGTGTTGGTGAACGCGGAGTTTTGCCTTGATTTCATCTTTGGACAAACCTGAAATGCCCCCAGCAAAGCTGGGGGGCTCCCATTTTTGTCTAATGGGTGATTGGCTTAGTTGATATGATGAAATTATCGAAGAATACGCGCTG